>NZ_JAWPOH010000101.1:0-7597 GCF_037671525.1 Methylobacter svalbardensis | reverse complement strand
GATAAGAATCCTGCGGCTAAGCTCAAAGAATTGGCTGGACTTATTGATGAGGTTTTTCAGTTAATGCCTTCTGGAAAACATATGGTTGGGAGGGATTTGGGGCGTTTAGGGCCGACGGTTTCGCTACAGTACCGTGCTGCTGGATAATTTTCCAAGAATCAGGCTGCAAAAAATTTAAAAACTTGAACATCGAGTAGTACGCTCGTAAAGCCGACAAACTGCCTCATGTCTTAAATCATGAAAATGTAAATCTTCACATCCAGCAAGTCTGGCAATCGTTGTCCATTTCCGGCTTAACTTCATTGTAGTATGTCGCAACGATTCCTGTTTACCATCCCAAAATGGAAAAATTAAATCATTATGGGAGTTCCAGCCTGTTAATGCAGCCAGGGCAACTGATGATAACGGCACTTGCCGCTTATCTCCATTCTTCGTTTTATCCAGAAATATTGTTTTCTTTCCCAAATCAACCTGCCCTACCGACAGAGTGTACATTTCACGCAGTCGCATTGCTGTTTCAATTGCAAGGGTAAATAACAACTCCCACGCAAATCTATCATTTGTAGTAATGCCACGCTGAACTATTCATTTGTGAAATTTTAAACGTAGCCAGCGGGGTAGCATAGCATTAAGCAATAACCGATCAGATTCAGAAATAGACACTTGTACTAAATATTGCCGAGCCCAGATATCGATAGTTTTAACTGGCGCTGGAGCAGATTCCTGTAGTTCAACCGGCAATATCCCTTGATCTAGTAACCGCTCTACACCTAATGCATAAATTCTTGCCGCCTCTTCGGTATCGGCACTGGCATAATGCGGTTTAGGCAAAACCCCTTTACGCTGAATAATAATTTCCCAGCTACCTGATGCGCGTCGTCTTATTGTTGCCATATTTTGCGTAACCCCCTGCCAAGACGTCGCAAAGTGGTTGCAAACACTTTTACTAATAATTCTGGGGTATTTTAACCCTATTTATGGCTATTATTACAAGATTAAAAAGTGACAGGCATAAAAAAACCGCTTTTAAGCGGTTGATTTTATTACTTTCTTTTGGAGGCTGCGGGCGGAATCGAACCGCCGTAGATGGCTTTGCAGGCCACTGCATAACCATTTTGCTACGCAGCCCTAAAAGTGAAATAAAAAAGCCGCGATAGTTCGCGGCTTTTTTTTAAATTAATTGGAGCGGGAAACGAGGTTCGAACTCGCGACCCCAACCTTGGCAAGGTTGTGCTCTACCGCTGAGCTATTCCCGCACTTCAATTTATTCGTCCATTATAAGACTTATTTAAATCTTGTCAATCTTTATTGAACATCAATTGCCGAAACCCAGCCTGTGCTGCCTTTACATTGACCATCATCAACCTGAACATTCGCGAATGCATTTTTCTTTCCTGCAAAATCCTGGAAGCCGATGATAATTACAGGGGTACCCTGAGCTATACGCCTGCAAGACTCAACCTTACCTTTGCCTTCCTCTTCACTATCATCAAATGCCGCCATAGACCCAGGCACGGGAAGCAATTTAATAGGCGATTCAATTTCATAAGTATTGGGATTTTTCAAAACATACCGCTGTCCGGCAACAAGATTTTTGGCCGAAGGTCCGGAAATAGTACCTGAATCACCTCCACTCATTATAATAACAAGCAGCAGGAAGACTACGCCACCCACAACACCAAAAAATACTTTTGGACTTTTTTCTTTTAAGTCCATCATTGATGAAAGCAACTTTCCACCCGTTTCTTTTGCAGCATCTACCGTTTTTTTAGCATTCTCTTCATTACTCATTTCATATCCTCACAATTATAATTTTTTATTATTTTCAGGCTCTTACTAGAACTATATTACCTGATTACCCCGATAACTCATAGATACAAACATTCTCACTACGATTAAAAAGCTGACAATTCATCACTAATAATCAACTTGACATGCCAACTTACCACGATAAAAAAACTTTTCAAGCGCTATATGCATATATCACTATATTTCAATGGCATACGCTATTTAAATGAAATCGTAACCTTTTTTAGCCTGTAACGATACCGACTTGCCCTTTTCCGCTACCCGTCGACATTCAAACTGCCAGTAACCTAAGCCGACATTCTTCCTATTACTCAACACAACAGGAAAGTCTTCGTTATTCATAAACATTCGAATAATATCACCATCTTTCAGCATAAAAGTATCGGTAATGATATAGCTTTTTTCACCTTCCAATTCCTTTGCGCTATAAAACAGGCCTTTTTGCGGAACATCTTTTCCCACCTCATCCAATTGAACATGAGTGATGGCAATGGATTGATGTGCCAATAATTGCATGCCAAAGTTTATTCTGCCGCTTTGCTTATCGACAATGACCTTGTTGACTATCCCTAATGAACGCTTATGCTCTGAACTGTCTGTTTTTCTAAAGCTGACTAAGCTCCCCACAGACAGTACCCCCGTTTTTTCAAATACACCGGACAATAATCTGTCAGACGCCGATTGAACGAGAATCTCTAGGTCTTTTTCGCCGTCAACCCCCATTGCATTTTGCAGCTCATGGGTTGACTCCAAGCCTACGGCAATATATCGATCCGTTCTATCACTAAAAAAGGGCACGCCCTGTAGATCAATTCCCAGCCATCGTTGCTCAAGATAATCAAGCAATTCTGCAGCGGGTTTTCCGCTATTACTGTTCAATACCTGCATTGAACTAAATCTTGCCTCCGCCGCATTAATCAATTTTTCTTTTTGCTTAAAAGCCTTAAACAATTTGGAAAAGTCCAAATACAATATTGCTGAATCATGTTTAGCGCCCACCTCAAATTGATAATGCGGTGATTTATCCTCGTCCGTTAAGACTATGCACTGTATTTTTTGCCCATTTACCGGCTCTTTTTTTAGGCTGACCAAAGATCCTATCGTTTCTATAAAGCTATAAACCAGCAAAATTTCCTTTTGTATTAAGCCGGTCGGATCAGCGAGACTGAGTAACAGGATCCGCCGATAGCACTCTTCAGGACTACTTGATTTAGTGGACAGGGTTATATCATTGGCAACTTTAGTCGTATCATTTTTTATTTTTACGCTCAGACTGTAAAGTGAGTGTAAATCTATCCATACCCAGTCAGGTATCGGCATCCCCATAATGAAATGACTGACAATAATACTACCCAGTCCTTTAATGCTGCGCTGGATTGCCAAGGCTGCATTCTTGCCTTGAAACCAGCCGACATCACGCTTGGTTAGCTCCTTAACCACCATCCAATAGCCGATAGTGAATTCCTTTTCAATTGAGACCAACACATTCAAAATTTTCTTATCATTCTCTTCTTTTGGAAAACCTGCTTTAATCAGTCTGGATCGAAGATAGTCTTCAATAACATGAACACTTGAACTTAAAAGCTCCAGCGCATCCAACCTTAACTGAACAGTCATTTCAATAGCATTGAAATCTATAAGAAAATCGTGCAACAGGCGCGTGGCTAAGCCAGGATTAGCCGTAGGTAATTCAGCAACCCAATGTCGTAGCGCCTTTGCTTCAAATTCTTTTAGGCGCAGGGGATTATTTTGTTGTGCTGGAATAACCAGAAAAAAAGAAGTCTTCACTTATTCACCGAATTTATTTTAGGGTGGGCGCGGCTAAAGCCGCCCCCACATACAGTTTCCAACAGCATCACGATCCATTATTCGAGGCATCAAGCCCCGCCTTTTCTGGTCATCATCCCTTTTGATGGGTTATAGCCAATGATGGCTGCCGCCATAAATAGGATAAAAGCAAGTAATGTATAAATAAATGCTTGGCTGTTAAATTGGCCGTAAAGGGTGAAACGAATTAACTCAACCGCCTGGGAAAATGGATTATAGTGCGCCAGATTATGAAGCAGCGCACTGGACTCTTTAATTTTCCATAAAGGATACAATGCGGTTGACATAAAAAACATCGGGAAAATCACAAAGTTCATCACCCCGGCAAAATTTTCCAATTGTTTGATAAAAGAAGACAGCAACAAACCCAGAGCGCCCAGCATTAATCCTGACAATAACAGCGCAGGCGCCAGCCACACATACCCTTGCCACGGAGCCTGAATATCATAAAACCACGCAATCGCTAAAAACACATAGACCTGCAAAATGGATACACCGGTACCGGCCAGCAATTTGCTGAGCAATAAAAACCAGCGCGGCAACGGGCAAACCATCAATATGCGCATACTGCCCATTTCCCGGTCGTAAACCATCGATAATGAACTCTGCAAGCCGTTAAACAACTGAATCATACCGATCAGGCCGGGAGTAATATAAACCTCGTAAAGAATATAGGTCTCGTAAGGCGGGGTAATCGCAAGTCCTAATGCGGCTCTAAATCCGGCCGCAAAAACAAACAACCAGACTAAAGGCCTGACCAAGGCGGAAATAAACCGCTCACGCTGGGTAACAAATCGCCATAATTCGCGCCAGATGATGCCCCACATGGCGCGCCAATAATGCAGTAGCTTCATGCCTGCTCTCCCTGGGTCAATACATAAAAAGCATCTTTAATCGTTGGAGTTTTTGTTACTTTAAGAACCTCGTCAACGGTTCCGTTGGCTTTGACCTGCCCTTTATCAAGCACGATTAAATGATCGTCGGGATAAATTTCATCGATCAAATGGCTCGCCCATAAAACCGCCAATTTTTCTTCGCCGGCCAAACGATGCACATAGTCGACGATAGACAGCCGACTAGGCACATCCAAACCGACGGTAGGCTCATCCAGCAACAGTACCGACGGCTTATGCAATAAGGCTCGGGCAATTTCTACGCGCCGCCTATGTCCGCCATTGAGCTGGCGTACTTTTTCAGCTCGTCGGTCATACATCGCTAATCGCTCCAATTCCTGCTGAATCCTTTGCGTAGCCTGTTTTCGACCCATGCCATGCAAGGCGGTGTGATAGCGCAAGTTTTGCATCACCGTCAAATCCATATCCAACGTAGTTTGCTGAAACACCACGCCCAGCTTTGCCAATGCTAATCGTGTCTGCTGTTTAATATCAAAGCCGCATAACTCGATACGCCCGTCACGCGTATCATACAAGCGGGTAATCAAGGAAAATAAAGTACTCTTCCCTGCCCCGTTAGGGCCTAACAAAATCGTGCACTCACCCGGCTGAATCTTAAAATTAACCTGGTTTAGCGCTTTTTTACCGCCATAAGAGAAACTCAAATCTTCGACGGATAATGCTGTGGATGAGTTCATGGCTTGACTGCGACTCCCCAGGGATAATTACCTACACCGACCGATTTAGTCACTTTTTGACTGTCAAGATCAATAATCGAAATATCGTTGCTGGTACCGTTAGTGGTATATAGCCTTTTTTGCTCCGGTGAAAACGCCAGATTCCAGACCCGCTGCCCAACCAGCAGATATTTTTCCACCTCAAAAGTCTGCGCATTAATTACCGCAACACGGTTAGCAGGCCCCAATGCCACATAACCGCGTTTGCTGTCTTTATCGATAACCACGCCGACCGGCTGGATTTTATCGCGCGTCACGCCTTGTACATCGAACGGGATGGTTTTGATGATCTGCTTGGTTTTTACATCCAGAACCATCAAGGTACCGGCCATTTCCGAGGTAACCCACAGCTGCTGACTATCAGCAGTAAAACTCAGCGACCGGGGACGCGGATCAACCAGGGTATTTTCAACAATAGCATTGGTTTTGGGATCAATCCAATGCACCATATTGGTGGTTTCAGACGCGCTGACCACCCAGCGATTATCAGGACTCGCGGTGATGCCCTCCGGCTCCACACCCACTTTAATCTGTTTGACGGCTTTTTTATCAGCAATGTCGATGACGGTTACCAAGCTATCATCTTCATTGGAGACATAAAGTCGGTCGCCCGCAGGATTTATCGCAAATGTTTCGGGGTCTTCGCCGGACGGCAACTGTCCGACTGCTTTCAGCGTCTCGGCATCGATAATCTTGATGGTATTGTCATCACTGGTTGCCACATACAAAAACTTATTATCGGGGCTGATGGCGATGCCTCTGGGGCGCTGACCGATTTCTACTGTTTTGATGAGTTTACCGGCGATAGGATCGACAACCGCCAGCGCATTATCTTTTTCCAGCGTAACAAAAACCGTTTCTGCTTGCGCATTTGCAACGAATGCAATCGATAAAATTGCAAAAACGGCTGTAGGGGCGACTTTAGTCGCCCATTGCGCTAAAGGGCGACTAAAGTCGCCCCTACAAGCATTCCTGGATACAAATGTATTTCTCATGATTATTTACTCCATTTACAAGTCGATTCAGATTGATCATAACCCAGGGTATCGAGTTCGGTTTTCGGATGCAAAAAACCTTCAATCGGCGCGACAGCGACCAATGATCTGGGCGCTGCCAGCAAAACAGGTTGCCGCAACTGTCCATCCCAAGGTCGGAACGACAAAGGATTGCCTTTATAGCCCTGCAACGCGAATGCATCGCTCAACATATAGTCTTTAAGCAGGTTTACGTCATTAGATTGAGTACGGGTAGCCGCCTCGCCGACGGCTCTAACCGCCAGATAAGCGGCATAATCTTGTTCTTCCATCCAGCGTCCCGCTTGCTCTTTAAAACGATTTTGAATCTGCACCGAGCCCCATTGTTCATGGGTTCGATGCCATGCCGTAGCGACTAATCCCTGAGTACCGATCACTGGCCTGGCATTCCAGGTTCTGTATTCCAGATATTCACCAAACAGGCCTTGCTCATCGGCAACGACCAACACATCGTAATCGTCCACCTGAGAAAATACCGCCACATCCGATTGTGCGGTGCGCCTGGCATCGTAGGTATGCTCCCAGGTTTTTTCCTCGACTATTTTCATACCGAAACGTTTGGCTGCTCGTCTTAGCGCATCAGCAAATAAACGATCCTCCTCGGTAGCGCCGATGACTAAAAACCACTTATTCCAGCGCTTTTTCATCATGTATTGCGCCAGCGCATCGGCACGCATTGCCCTATTAGGCAAAAGATGCAAAACATTATTGCGGCATTGCTCATTGCGTAGCGCATCATCTATTGATGCCACATCAAACAGCAGCTTCTTTTTTGCGGAGGGCAAATCTGCGACGCTATTGATCGTATCGCTAGGCAAGTTGACAACGACATACGGATATTGATCGCCAATAGCTTTATTAAAGGTATCAACGACATTGCCATCCAGCGGCACGATGAATTTTTTCAGCACAAACTGCTGCCCGGTAAACTGTCCGGTCGTATTATTGTCATCAGTCGCCAGTTCTGCCCCCAAAATGCCCTTATCTTTGATAAACGCATCCAGATTAGACATCGGCGGAGGAACTTTCTGCTCTTGCGTTAAATAAGCGATATTGATCGTCTGTTTAGCCCCGGCATAAACAAAATTAACGCTAAGCAAATGAATAATAAATAAAAACTTAATAGTTACCTGGAGAGACAAGTTAATTGATCGCATCATTTCCTAATAATAATAACTGATGTTACGCACCCACCCCTCAAAAAGCGTATTATTTCGGGATGGAAAAAATAAAACTAGAATTATACACAGACTACCTGATCTGCAATAACGGGTTTGCGACGGCGACCGGATTGTCG
>NZ_JAWPOH010000100.1:0-7666 GCF_037671525.1 Methylobacter svalbardensis | reverse complement strand
CTTCCAATGCAATTTTGGCTTTTTGAGCCCCTGTAAAAATCTTCCGTTTGCTTTCGCTCATTTCCTGCTTCTCATTTTTCGACAGAGCATAGCTTAAACTATTGTCCGGAATTCGGGGTCCACTATATCCGTCGTGAATCCGCTATGCCTTACTATATTACGATGCGGTTGCATCACTGATATATTTGATTTCATTATCCTGAATAACTCAATGCAGATACAATCTTATTCCGATCACGCTTGGGTCTGGTTGTGGGCTTTTGTTTCACGTTGGTTATTCCTTTCCGCTGCCTGGTTGTTGTTGCATTACGCGCCGGTTTGCTTGGCTTATCTGCCGGATTCTCGCTCGACGCAGTTTTTGATAAATCATTTTTCAGGCCCGATGTATCGGCCTTGGGCTCTGTGGTTTGTTGACTATTATTGGTTGGCGTTTACTCTGGCTGGGCCGTTGTATTTTTATGATCAGCGCGGACGGTTTTTGTTAAGCAATGATAAATATCAAGCCTTGTTGGTATTTTTGTTTCAAGTTTTTTTACGGCCTTGGGGGCTTAAAATTTCGTGGTCGCCGTTGGTAAGGCTGGGTTTGCTAACGGTATTATTAAAGCTGTTTTTTACGCCCTATATTGTAACTTGGGGCATTGGAAATCTCATTAACTTGTGGCAGGCCGTTCATCCTGACCAGTGGAATTTTCGCAATGTAAATCATCTTTTGATTGAAAGCTGTCTGTTTATTGATGTAGCGATGTTTGGTTTTGGTTATCTGGTCGAATCGAAAAGGCTAAACTCAGAAATTCGCTCGGTTGACCCTAGTTGGCTTGGTTGGCTGGTTTGTTTATGGTGTTATCCGCCTTTTAATGGTTTTTCTTTTTTGCCTTTTGATGTGGCGCTGTTTCCCATTAAGGTTGAAACCAGTGATGCTGTCCGACTATTTTTTAATGGTATTGAGGTATTATTGTGGGGTGTATTTGCTTGGGCATCCTTGGCGCTGGGTTTTAAGGCGTCCAATCTGACGGCGCGAGGCATTGTCTGTCGCGGCCCTTATCGCTGGATGCGTCATCCGGCTTATGTGTCCAAGCTTGGTGTATGGTGGATTCAAGGCGTTGTTTTTGGAGAGTTTACCGTGGGAATTTTGCTGGCGTTTACTGTGGTGTATAGTCTACGTGTTTGGACAGAGGAACGGCATTTGTCGGCGGTCGATGATTATGATTCATATCGCCGAGCGGTGCGTTGGCGGTTTGTTCCAGGTTTTTTTTGAAGCTTGTTGCTAAGCGACGTTTTTCTGCCCACGTGTACAGAGCATATAATCTGATAAAGCTGTAAGGCGTGGATCCTGCCATGCTCGCACACTGACCGCTGTTCTTGTATTCATGCAGTCTAATACCTCTACTTTGGGTGTTCACCTTAAACAACTATCAAATGCGAATTAATGCAAAATAAGCCAAAATTTAACCGGGAATTTCTTTTGACTACACCCACTTTCTGCCGTTGCGGTTCGGGCATCGACTATGCTCAATGCTGCGCTCCGTTTCATTCCGGCGAAAAAAAGCCCTTAACTGCCGAAGCCTTGATGCGTTCGCGCTTTACCGCTTATGCGCTGCATAATGCCCAGTATTTACTGGATACCTGGGATGCCACGGTGCGACCTGAGTTGATTGATTTTTCCAAGGAAAAAGTCGATTGGCAACGCTTGGAAATCGGCACGACTAAAAAAGGCGGGGCTAAAGACACTAAAGGTGTGGTGGCATTTAAAGCGTATTATTTGCAGGATGACGAAGTCTACGTGATGACTGAAATCAGTCAGTTTATCAAACGTGCGGGCGGCTGGTTTTATCTGGATGGACAGGTTAAGTCGATTGGCAAGGTGGGCCTACAGACTAATCTGGGCAAGAATGCTCCGTGTTCCTGCGGCAGCGGCAAGAAGTTTAAGCGTTGTTGCGGATGATTATTTGTAGGGGCGAATTCATTCGCCTTGGGCGGATAAATCCGCCCCTACACATCACAGACAGTGTTATTTTGCCGCTTCTTTAGTTTCTTCTGATTCGTTGATGACGGCAGAAAAACAGTCCATCATGCTTTCGGTATAGTTAGCATGGGCTTCTGCGAGTTCTTTTGGCGAGCCGAAATCGGCACGTAGTTCCTCAAGGGTCTTTTTAGGGTTTTTAGACGAAGACAGCGTCAACATTTTTGTATAGTTGCGATAAGCGGTCAAGCGCTTAGGATCGAGAGCAAAAATGCCGGGCATGTGGCTTGAGGATGTCTCAACGATACATTGAGCCATGCGTTCAGGGGATAAATTATAGTCCTTAACATCTTTTTCCAACTGCATTTGCTCCAATACAGTCTGTTCATATTGGTTTTTATCGGCGCAAGCAGGGAGTAATAATGCAGACAGGGAAATGAGCAGTAGTTTTTTCATGTGTGTTACCGTTATTAGTGAAAATGCAATAGGCGACATTATACGCGTTTATATCAGGCTAAAGGCGAAAGGCAAAAGAGGCTGTTTTTTTCGCCCTTCGCCTTTTGCCTGTAATCAATCCATCTCCTTCATTGCCTGCTTTATCCAAGCTTCGGCTTCGGCATTGATGTCCCCGGCTTTACGTCCTTTGGTTTCTATGGCCGGGCCGATTTTTAGTTTGATCACGCCGGGATATTTTAAAAAACTATAGCGGGGCCAAAAATCACCGGCATTATGGGCGACGGGAATGACCGGGAAACCGGTTTTATGCGCGAGCATGGCCCCGCCGATATTGAATTTCAGCACTTCCCTGGCTCCGGCGCGAGTGCCTTCCGGAAAAACCAGCACCGATAAGCCCTCGTTTAAATATCGAGTGCCTTGTTCGAGCAAGGCACGTAATGAGGCGCGTTGATTTTTCCGGTTGATGACGATCGATTTTAGCGTGAGCAGCGACCAGCCCCAAATCGGGAAATAAAGCAATTCACGTTTGATCACCACGGAATGCGGCGGGAGAATGTAGCGTAACGCCAGCGTTTCCCAGGCCGACTGATGATTGCTTAAGATAACGGCCGGGTGCTGCGGGTCGATGTTTTCCAGTCCTTCGACTTCATAGGTGAGGCCGCAAAAAACCTTGGTCATCCAGCTGATAATCGCGCACCAAACATAACCGATTTTCCAGCGTATGTTAAAGGTCGTCAGCATGCCGCTAATAAGCAATATGCCGACTACGGTAGCGGTAGTGAAGATGCCTACAAACAACAGCGCCGAGCCGATATAGTTTTTAGGTCTGGGGTCTTGCTGTGAGGTAGTTTGCTGCGTCATATAAGTTCTCAAAAACAGGAATGTTGAGCTTAGGGTTTTCAGTTAGGGTTTTTTGGCCTTTACCGGTTTTGACCAGTATCGGGCTTGCTCCGACCGCCTGCGCGGCTTGCAGGTCGCGTAGCGAATCGCCGATCACGGTCATGCCTATCAGGCTGACATGGTTGTCGGTTGCAAATTGTTCAAGCAAGCCCGGTTTGGGTTTGCGGCAGTTGCAGTCATCGTCCGGGCCGTGCGGGCAAAAATAGATCGCCTCGATTTTGCCGCCTTTTTCTGCGGTCATGCGCTGCATTTTTGCATGGATTTGTTCCAGCATCGCCGCATCGAATAGGCCACGTGCCAGACCGGACTGATTGGTGACCACCACGACTTTATAGCCATGCTTATTCAGCAGGGCGATGGCCTCAAGGCTGCCGTCAAGCGGCAGCCATTGTTCCGGGGATTTGATAAAATCGTCCGAATCCTGGTTAATGACGCCATCACGATCCAGCAAAATATAGCGTTGTTTGGTCATGCGTTACGATTGCAATTTGGAAATGTCGGCACAGGTCAAAAACTGTTCGGACAACAGGTTCAGCAATGCCAGCCGGTTGGCGCGCAATTCCAGATCATCGGTCATCACCATCACCTGATCGAAAAACGCATCGACGTCATTGCGCAAACCCGCCAAGCGGTTCAGTGTCGCCTGATAATCGCGTTGCGCCAGTAACGGTTTGATGTCACTCTCGGATTGCAGTCCGGCTTGCAACAACTGTTTTTCTTGCGCTTCAAGCAACGCGCCGATGTGATCTGCCGGAGGGGTATCCGATTTTTTCAGGATATTACGGATGCGTTTATTCGCCGCCGCCAAGCTTTCGGCTTCGGGCAGTTGCCTGAAGGCTTTAACCGCCTGCAAACGCTGCATAAAATCCAAAGGTTCGGCCGGAGTCACGGCGATCACCGCGTCAAATTCGTCGGCGGTGTAGCCGTGATCCAGGCAATAGCCTTTCAAACGATCAAACATAAAATCGATCACCCGGTCGGCTGTTGCCGATTGGTCTGCGGTTTGACCGGATACGGTTTTGATCTGAGCTGCGGCGAATTCCGTTAATTCAATAATATTGATGTTAAGTTCGTTTTCTATGACGGTTCTAAGGATGCCCAAGGCGGCGCGGCGCAAGGCATAAGGGTCTTTGTCGCCGGTAGGGATCAAGCCGACGGCAAAAATACCGACCAAGGTGTCTATTTTTTCTGCGATAGCCAGGATTTGCCCGGTGATGCTGCCGGCAGTCGGACTGCCGGATTGTTTGGGGAAGTACTGTTCCTCAATCGCCAGCGCGACTGCTTTCGGCTCGTTGTCCGCCAGCGCATAGTAGCGCCCCATAATGCCTTGCAGGTTGCCGAATTCGAGAACCATCTCGGTCATTAAATCGGTTTTGGCCAATAACGCGGCGCGTTCGGCCAGTTCGACATCGGCGTTCAGGTGTCCGGCAATAAATTTCGCCAGATTTTGTACTCGCTTGGTTTTGGCGAAAACCGTGCCCAAATTCTCCTGAAAAACCACGCTAGTCAGGCTTTCGACGCGATCTTCCAGGGTCTTTTTCCGGTCCTGATTCCAGAAAAATTCCGCGTCGGCAAGACGAGGCGTGACCACGCGCTCATTGCCCTGCTGGATAGATTCCGGGTTGCTGCTTTCAATGTTGCTGAAGGTGATGAAGTTCGCCAGCAAACCGCCGTCGGCATTTTTAACCGGAAAATATTTCTGGTTGGTTTGCATCGTGGTAATCAGCACTTCAGGCGGCA
Source organism: Methylobacter svalbardensis (assembly GCF_037671525.1). NCBI lineage: Bacteria > Pseudomonadati > Pseudomonadota > Gammaproteobacteria > Methylococcales > Methylococcaceae > Methylobacter > Methylobacter svalbardensis. The sequence continues at coordinate 2,610 of NZ_JAWPOH010000100.1, read as the reverse complement.
GCTCCAGAAAACGCGGGTCGAAAGTCCCGGTAATCGGCACCGGCCATTCGTTTAACGCGGCAATTTCTTCGAGTAAATCGTCCTCGATATGGGCAATGCCGTTCACAGCGGCGGCAGCTGATTGCGCAGCGTCACGGATCAAGGTTTTGCGTTGCTCAATATCGGCGATGACGCGGCCTTGTTTATGCAACACCTCCGCGTAGTCTTCCGGTTTATTGAGAGCGATTTTTTGCGGCGCATGAAAACGGTGTCCCTGCGTCGTCGCTCCGGTTTCCAGACCCAGAATTTCGGTGTCGATGATGCTGTCGCCGTAAAGCAGGACGGCCCAATGTACCGGTCTGACGAACTCGGTGGTAAAACTGCCCCAGCGCATCCGTTTGGCAATCGGCAAGCCGGCGATGCTTGAGCGGATAATGTCGGGAATCAGCTTTTCGGTCGATTGCCCTTTGACGGCCTGGGTAAAACTGAGCCATTCGCCCTTGTCGGTAAGCAAGCGCTCCAGTTGCTCGAAGCTGGTGCCGCAGCTGGTCGCAAAACCCAGTCCCGCTTTGCTGGGCGTGCCGTCGGGCGCGAATGCCGCTTGCAGGGCAGGGCCGCGTTTTTCTACGGTTTTATCGGGCTGTGCGCTAGCCAGGTTTTCGATAAAAACGGCCAGACGCCGGGGTGTCGCGTAAGCCTTGCTGCCGGTGAAAGTTAACTCGGCGGCATTGAGTCCCTGAACGATGTTGTTCAATAAGGCATTGCTCAGTTTCAGCAAGGTCTTGGGCGGCAGTTCTTCCGAACCCAGCTCGAACAGTAAATGTTTGCTTGTACTCATATTATGCTCCCTGCTCGGTTAACATCGGGAAGCCCAGCGCTTCCCGGCGTTGGTAATAAATTTCGGCAACGGACTTGGCCATGTTTCTGACTCTTAACAGATAGCGCTGGCGCTCGGTCACCGAAATGGCGTGGCGCGCATCCAACAGGTTAAAGGCGTGCGAGGCTTTCAGCACCATTTCATAGGCCGGTAACGGTAAATTCAACTCGATTAGTTTGGTGCATTCCTGCTCGTAGGTGTCGAAACACTGGAACATGAACTCGACGTTGGCGTGTTCAAAATTGTAGGCGGACATTTCCACTTCATTTTGATGGAACACGTCGCCGTAAGTGACGGTGCCGTGTGGGCCCTGAGTCCAGACCAGATCGTAAACGCTTTTAACGCCCTGCAGGTACATCGCGATGCGCTCCAGGCCGTAAGTGATTTCGCCGGTGACCGGACGGCATTCCAGGCCGCCGACTTGCTGGAAATAGGTGAACTGGGTCACTTCCATGCCGTTTAGCCAGACTTCCCAGCCCAAACCCCAGGCGCCAAGCGTGGGTGATTCCCAATTGTCTTCGACGAAGCGCACATCGTGTTCGAGCAAATCCAGACCCAAATGGCGTAACGAACCTAAATACAGTTCCTGAATATTGTCCGGTGACGGCTTTAAAATCACCTGAAACTGGTAGTAATGCTGGAGACGGTTGGGATTCTCGCCAAAGCGGCCGTCGGTCGGGCGACGCGACGGTTGTACATAGGCCGCATTCCAAGGCTCGGGGCCGATGGCGCGTAAAAATGTGGCGGGATGAAATGTCCCCGCGCCAACTTCCTGATCCAACGGTTGCAATAAAATACAGCCTTGAGCCGACCAGTATTGCTGTAAGGCCAGGATGAGTCCCTGAAAAGTAGATAAGTCGTTGTTTATGCTGGACACGGTTTAATGCTCTTGGGCAATAAAAAGCCGATGATTATAACTGAAAAACCGCTATGGGTCATATCGTTAGATTGGACTGTGCAAATTTATATCGGCAGTCTGTAAACGTTTGGAGTTACCAAGTTAAGGCAGGATAGTATGAATAACCTATGCCATGCGGAGTGCAAGCTTTGCTTGTGAACAGGCAAAGCCTGTACTCCAGTTTGCTCCATCTTAAGTTGGTAACCACGTTTGGCATGAGTAGTATTGCTGATTGATCAGGATTTTGATGGGTGTTTTAATAGCAGACGAGGTACTTTTTTAAACAAAAGGGGAATCAACATGAACGATCAAGAAAAACAACGGGCAGTAGATATTCTTAACAAAATTATGGAGCTTGAATTGGCGGGGGTGGTTCGCTACACGCATTATTCGCTGATGGTTTACGGCTATAACCGCATTCCAATTGTTTCCTGGCTTAAGGGCAATGCCGATGAGAGCCTTGCCCATGCGCATAAAGCGGGTGAGCTGGTGACCTTATTGGGAGGACACCCGTCTCTCAAGATCGGCCCTTTATTGGAAACAGCCAAACATGATATTGGCGATATTCTAAGAGAAAGTATGGAGCACGAGAAAACAGCGGTAGCCGCATATGTTGAGCTGCTGAAAGCCTCTGAAGGCGTTTCAGTGCTGCTGGAAGAGTATGCGAGAGACATGATTGTCGGGGAAGAGCTGCATCTTGACGAAGTGAATAAAATGCTGCGAAAACCGGCGGGGAGTCGCTATTTTTGCGACAGCTTTTATGGGCATCCCTGCCCAACAAGCGGCAAAAATCACGCGACCGCTGATGCCTGCGGCTGCCCCAGCCGTCCTGGTCACTCGATCGCTACCCAACAAG
>NZ_JAWPOH010000099.1:0-7699 GCF_037671525.1 Methylobacter svalbardensis | reverse complement strand
TAATTGAACGAGTGCGTTGTTTTAATGTTCATTTTAATGCAATCCATTCAACTTTAAAACCCACTCGAATCAATCCATAAGTCGGGAAATCAAAATACATTCAAAGTTGCTGTATTTCGACAGCCTATATTGGGACTGCAAGATAATCTTGAAATATCTGAGCTAACCGAAGTGTAATCCTGCATTCTATTCAGGTGAACGGCCGCTTTCGAGGGGACAGGCTACTGTTGAAGTAGTCATGGTGCATCAGCATAAGTAATGGCACTTATATTCTAATTGTAAATTCACAGCATAAAATACACTCTAATTTCTAAGGAGGAATGGTCGCTAAGTTCAATTGCAAGAAGAACAACTTAGTGGTTAAAGCTCAGATTCAGCAACGAATCTGAGCTTTTGCTCTGGAAGAAGACCAAATTTTCAGATAACTTTACATCAAACAAAGAATAATTTATGTTGGATATTATTAGAATATCGCTAGCGTCATACTGCAAGGCTTCCCGTCAAGCAAAGTCTCCTTCAGTAACACCTAGGTCGGCAACGTCAGCCGCAAAGCCATTGCTAGGATATTATTACCAATCTCCCGGAATTATCAAGATCAGTCAAAATACTCTACGTTACGAGACAGGAGTCGAGTAGTCCGCAGAAGCGATAGTGTAAGCGTGATTGCATTTTGTCGGCGTGAGTCAATTTTTATATGCAGAATTTGCCAGCTACTTGGATGCATTTAGGACGTTGAATTTTTCCATATAACAGCGTCCATTTTGGCAGTCATGTAAGGCTAATTCGCCATTAAAAGCAATAAGATAGTAATTGTTGCTGCTGGCCATTTTAGATGCTCTTTACTGAAAATGATGGAAAATTTTCCAAGCTGTTTGACATCCTAGATAGTTTGGCGAGGATCAGGTCAGGTTATGGCGGAGTAGTTACAACGTCCGCCCACCCGCTCTTGAAGTGGAAGATTCACGACCTCCGTGCCACGTCCGCGCGATAAGATCTTCTCCAGGAACAACTCCCGGCAACGGAATGCTTTATAAGGATACTGTCGCGCGCGCGATTCCTGCTCTGATGGCACGTCCCTATCTCACCGTTGGTGCGATAGGGACAGTCGGTTCTGATTGTTGCTCATGGAAACAGCCTCCGCGTATTGATCAAGTATCTCGACGACGTTTCTGACGCCGACATCGCAGACTTGAACATCCCCACTGGAATCCCTCTTGTGTACGAACTGGACGATGAACTCCATGCCGTCCGCCATTATTACCTTGGAGAACCCGGCGGTGTACAACAGGCGATACAGGCTGTGGCGAGCCAAGCATTGGTAAAACACTAGCAGCATGGCTCGTAGCGATTGTCCAATAAAACTAAGTTCGCAGGTGTGATCGGTCTGGTTTCGAAACCACAGATAAACCTCATCAGACATGATGCAACTATCGAATAGACCTTACTTAAATAGCAAGATGAGGAGTTCAATAACATGAAAAGTTCAGAAATCACGGTTGCTGATTACCTGATAACACGGCTCAAAGAGATTGGGGTGGATCACCTCTTTGGCGTGCCGGGAGATTTTGTCCTGGGCTTCTTCAACCAAGTACTGAAGAGCGACCTAAAGTATGTTGGCACCTGCAATGAACTCAACGCGGCCTATGCCGCCGACGGCTACGCTCGTATTCGGGGTGTTGGTGCATTTTCTTCAACCTATGGCGTCGGAGAATTAAGCGCCATCAACGGCGTGGCAGGCGCATTCGCCGAGAGAGTGCCGATGGTGGTGATCACCGGCTCGCCGTCGACGATTAATTTCCGCACCCGACCACTGTTGCATCACACCTTGGGCGATTATCAGATTCCCTTGAGGATATACGAAAAAATTACTGCCGCCTCAACCGAGCTGGTTTCGGCTGAAACGGCGCCGGCCGAGATCGACCGAGTGTTATCGGTGTGCCTATCTCATCAGCAACCGGTTTACATTAGCATCCCATCGGACGTGGTAATGATGTCGTGTCAGCGCCCTCAGGCTTTTCTGTTCCCACCAGCTCTAGGTAGTGATCCGGATGCGCTTGGAGAGGCGATCACCGAAGCGCTGGAAATGCTGGATAAGGCACAGAAACCGATTGTGATCGGCGATGTGGAATTGATACGCTTCAAGCTGCAACAGGATTTCGCCGGCTTTCTCGACAAAACCGGTTTCCCGTATGTGACCATGATGTTGGGCAAGAGCGTCCTGTCAGAGCAGCATCCGCAATTCATTGGTCTGTTTGAGGGAGAACGAAGTCGCGAGTATGTTCGAAATCGAGTCGAGTCGGCTGATTGCATTCTACAACTTGGGGCCGTGCTAACCGACTTTAACACCGGCGGCTTCACAACCAACCTCGACGACGTGGAGACGATCAGTGCCAATATCCGCTCCGTGAGGATCAAACATCATTATTACGAGAATGTGTCTCTACATGATTTTATCCTTGGGCTGACCGAAAAGCTTACCCGACGCGATCCCGCAACTCTGGATATCCAATGCGCCGCTGATGGCTGCGTGCACCGACGTGCGGAGCTGTACCAGCCTGATGTGCCGAAACCGCTTACCATTAAGCGTTTCTTCGACCGCATGAGTCATTTTATAGAAGACGATGCAATAGTCATTGCTGAAACAGGCGTATCCCTGTTCAGTGCCGCCGAAATGCTCATGCCGGAAGGAGCGACCTTCATAGGCCAGACCTTTTACGGATCAATCGGCTATACGATCGGAGCAACCCTGGGCGCGAGCATGGCAGCGCAGGATAGACAGGTCGTGCTGTTTGTGGGAGACGGATCTTTTCAAGTAACTGGCCAGGACCTGTCGACGATGATCCGCAACCATCTCAAGCCTGTCATATTTCTGATCAACAATGACGGGTATACCATAGAGCGAGTCATCAGCGACCATACTTATAATGATCTCCAACCCTGGAAATATCACAAACTGGTGGAGGTGTTCGGAGGTGGTCTAGGTCTTGATGTTCGTACGGAAGGCGAGCTTGAAGAGGCGCTGACTAAAGCTGCCACAGCGGACGACCTCGTATTCATCGAAATTCACACCGGACGACTGGATTGTCCCGAGTCGCTACGCAGTGCAGGTCAGTCGATGGCAAAAACAAATCAGCTCGACTAGCGCGAGAACTGACTCATCAACCTTATATTACTCAAGCTCGATATGACCCTCCACCATCAAATGTCAGAACTTACGCGTTAGTTACGCGCTTTTATGACCAATCGGCGAACCTCGCGGACGCGGTTGTGTTCATGCCAGAAGAGGGACTATATACGGATACAGAGGGATATAAGCTCAGTGGTGTCGACTGGATACCCCCCTCCCTGCTAAGCACCAGTCTGACCGTATAGAAGATTCGATCCTCTATTACTGCTTCTTTCTAAAGCTGTCGCATGAATGCGACGAGATCTTTCTTCTCAGTCTCAGTCAACTTGATGTCGAGAATCAGGTTGAAGAACTCTACCGTATCTTCCAACGTTAGCAACCTGTCGTCGTGGAGGTAAGGTGGCGAGTCTTTGATGCCGCGCAGGGGGAAGGTCTTGATTGGACCATCGGCACTGGCCATACGCCCGTTAATCATCTGTGGCTTGTAGAAGCGTTCCACCTTCATGTTATGCATAAGATTGTCGGTATAATAGGGCGCCGCGTGGCAGCTCGCGCAATTGGCTTTGCCGAAGAAAAGTGCTTGCCCGCGCATCTCCGATTCAGTAGCCATTTTCGGATTCAACTTGCCGTCAATGCCGAGTTTGGGAGCCGGTGGAAAATCCAGCAGTTCCTGAAACTCTGCCATGAAGTGCACCTGGCTGCCACGATCAAGGATGTTGACGCCCTTCTTCGTCGCGATGACCGGATCACCGTCGAAATACGCGGCGCGTTGCTCGAACTCGGTGAAGTCCTCCACGCTCTTCAAAGCACGCTGAGAGCCGAACAAGCGCTGGATGTTCACGCCGCGCAACGACGGCGTGTCAATGCGATGCCGAAACTCCTGAGGACGGGTATCTCCCGCGAGGTGGGTCGCAGCGTTTGTATGTCCATTGGCGTGGCAGTCGAAACAAGCAACCCCTCGACTCGGACGTTCCGAGCGGCGGTCCTCGGTTTGATTGAACTGCTGTTGTGGGAAGGGTGTCAGCAACATCCGCAGACCTTCTATCTGCTTGGGATTTAGTATCCCGTTGAACAACTCGTAGTAGTTGTCGATAGTGACGAGCTTACCTTGTGAGACGTCTCCGAGATCAGGCCGTGTGGTCAGGTAGATGGGAGCTGGGAACTCGGGCAAAAAATGATCCGGAAGATCGAAATCCAAATCAAATCGAACGAGGTCCCGCCCTTCTTGCTTCTTGATTTCTTTAATGAGAAACTTGGGAAAGACCATGCCGCCTTCCGGGTGGTTCGGATGGGGTAGTGGGAAAAAACCCGCCGGGAACAGGCCCTTCTCGCGAATCTCTTCGGGGTTGACCGCCGCCGCAAGCTTGTCCCAGCTTGTATCCTTGGGTAGCTTCACACGAACGCCTTCCTGAACGGACTTTCCGCTAGACATTGTCACGCCATTAGCCGGGCGGTCACTCAGGTCGTATCGCGCATTGAGCAGGTCGATCTGACGTTTCATGATCTCTGACTTAGCAGCCTTCATGCGTGCCATCGTCTTTGCGAAGTCCTCATTGATGACAATGGGGGCGTAGCTCGACTTTTTTGTTGCTGATTCCTGGGCTTTACCTATGCCGCTGACTATGAGCGCTGTCGCGAATATCCCGAACAGCATCCAACGGTCTCTTTGAGTTGTGTGTCTCATATCTTGTCCTCCGAACCTTTAAGTTTGGTGGAATGGCTCAAGACCCAGAGCCCAGCCGTCGCACATTCAAATTCGCAACGGCTAAGTTGAAGCAAACTGCTGACGCTCAGCACATTCACCTAAGCGTCTCGACAGAAACAAAAAGCCACTCTAACGATTGTCTATATTATCGCCTGAAGTTATTCGCTTAAGATTTCGGCGAAACTGTCGACCACTCCTGCATCGCTTGATCGCCTGGACGATCTACTTTAACCTTGCCGCTCTCGATTGAGCTTACCCAGGTTAGCGGAATGTAATGGTGTTGACCTGCTTTATCTTTCTTCAGCTTGATGGTATCCGTCCCCTCCATATGATCGACAGTAGCAAATTGTCCGTCTTGGGAGCAAACAACGGGCATATCAGGTTTGATTTGGTCGGGGTTAATCATGGTTTTTCTCCTGTTGGCTCAGTTTGAGCCGGTTCTATGAAAATTCTTAATCGGTATTCAGACGCGGATTGAAAACACTACCCTTTTCGGACTTTAACTGGATTACTCGATTTTTTCTTAACGAGTGAGTTCCCTGCATACCTCATTAAATCTCCTTGTCTGTGTTTTAAGGCTACACAGATAATTAAAAGCGGTCTGTGCGACATCGCACATAGACGATGTCCTTGTGGTTGTCAAAAAACAAAAACTTTAATAATCGCGTAATTTTTGCATAACACTGCTTAATTTTGTGTCCGGAAAAGTGTTGATACATTACATTACCCAGTCGCTCTATGTGTGCCACCGTACCGACTTAACTCAATTGTCCAATTTATAATTATTATGTCTCAATGAATTATTTTTTTGTGTCAGTGCTTGAATTGAATTGATATGAACATGGCGACAAAGTCATTTTCCACATTCTCGAAGATTGAAGTAATTAAGCAGACATGAAAGAAGCATCAAATGGAAGACGCTGGCTATATCGCAGAGTGATATTATTAATTCATCATTAGCCGCCCAGACGCTTTGGGCCAGTAATAACGCTCATCCAAAGCAGGCAAGTAACACGATATTCTTGTTGAAACCATTTTCAAGATAAAACCGGATCTACTTAAACTCTAACCCTGTGAGACCATTATGAAAACCAGAAAAACTATTCGCGAAATATCCCATAACTCCAACCAGTTTTTTAAAATTATTAAGGTAGCTGTTGTTATGAGTATCGGCCTTGGCTCTGTTACCCAGTCTGTATGGGCTGAAAACCAAACTCCAGATGTTCAAAATGCACAAGCCGATCCAGCCAAAAAACCTGGAGATGGCCTAGGAAAATTACCCACATTTGCCCAAGCTGATGTAAATGGCGATCACTACGTTACTAAAAGTGAATTGCAAAATTTCCCTTATTTACTGCAAGTGTTCGACAAGGTGGATGCAGGTCATGACGGTAAGTTGGAACAACATGAATACCAAAACCTGGAAATGGAAGCCAAACGGGAAGGGGAAGTTAAGTAAATGGGGTATAGGCCCAAAACCGTCGAGGCATTTGAGGTTCGGCGCCGACATTACCGTATGGAGGCGCTAATGCGAGAACAACCTGTCTTAATATGTAATGTGGCGATATCCAAAATAAAAAAATGCAGCATAAAGCCGAAACAGTCCATCAGATAACGGAGAGTCTCGATCTCAAGAGTCCAGTTGACTAGTATTATGCGACTTATAGCTTTGAATTAGTTTCACGCAGAGTTACAAATTCCTCGGCAGCAGTAGGATGTATGCCGATAGTTGTATAAAAGACCGCCTTGGTCGCACCTGCTCGAATGGCAACAGCCATACCCTGGATAATTTCAGGGGCGTCAGGCTCTACCATGTGTGCATGCCGATAACCCGTATCAGTACTGCGGACCACGATCATCTTCATCAGCGTTTTTTCATCCAATCCGGAAAGAGTATTTTTTATCGGTGTAAAACGGGTTTGGTAAATGTCGATGTTCGGGTAATTTTTCGCGTGCCTGTGCTTCAGTTAAACCTACACTAGCGATATTGGGCTGGCAAAAAAACAGCCGTGGGGATATTGTCGTAATCCACCGGTCGCGGCTGATTGTATATAACGTATTTACCAGAGCCGCGCCTTCGGCTATGGCTACAGGCGTCAGGTTGACCCGATCGGTGACTTCACCCAGCGCATAGATTGATGGCACATTGGTTTGATAGTCACTGTTGACCTTAATGGCTCCTTTACTGTTCAGTTCAACGCCAAGCGCCTCTAGTCCTAATCCGGTTGAATTCGGTTTTCTGCCTGTGGCATACATCACCAACTCTACTGTAGCTTCGAAAAATTGAGGCTGTGCAGTCACTTAAATAATACCAACTCAGTTTTTCTCCAGTCGGATTTTAAGCGCGTATTTTTCACGGTCGATTTCTCCCCAGGTACGGATACCAAGCCGGCGTAATAGGGGTAAGGGAGGGCACCATCCTTGTAATCCATGCTGCAACAAAAACGGCAAAACAATGCCGGGGAGGAATAACCATTTTCGATTTTTGGTTAAACCAAGAATCAGGCCGGTTAGGGCTAACGTAGAGGCATTGACCTCAAGCACTCGCTCTATATCCCATTCCTTATCCAGCATTTGAATACGTTCAAGAATTTCTGCCCTGCTTTTACCCTTATAACGGTGAATATTTATATCCGTTTGATGATCTATTTCTTCATTCACAAGGGAAGCGGTGGAGCTACGAACGCGATCCAGACTTGATCTTGTTGAATCTTCAGCATTAAATATAGACATATAGACTTCCAGAAAATTAATTTCCAAAACAGTAAAAAACTCCTTTGAAGATATACTTATTTCTACTGAAAAAACTTAAAGGAGCACTTAAAATCATAACGCTAAGCTTTTCGAATTCAATTGTACAAAAACTG
>NZ_JAWPOH010000098.1:0-7821 GCF_037671525.1 Methylobacter svalbardensis | reverse complement strand
CTTTCAAGACGTATATGCAAGATGCCAGTAAAGTTTTGTGTGTCATGAAGAAAATGCGTGAAGATTTCGCAATCCCTGCGTGAATTTTACTGTAGTGGCTTGGAAATTATTTACCTGAGAAACTATACATGCTGGAAGTTATGAATGCCTGGGAGCGTTATCAGCAGTTGCAATTCTGGTGGATGCACCTGATGACATTCATATGGTTTATATTTACCCTCATTTTATTTGTGCTTGAGCCCTTATTTTTACATCGTTGGTTTCATGAACAAGCTTTAAAAGACAGTGCAAAATCTTTTTCCCTGGTTCACACATTACACAAGATTTTGTTAATGCTGAGTTTGCTCGCTGTATTTGGAGCGGTGGCAGGTGCGCATGGATTCCAATGGGGGGGATAATCAGAAGGGAAGCGCTCTACTTTGAAAAAAGCGCTGATAGACACAAATATTTGTTGGATAAATTGTGTAAAATCACATCGGAAAATGAGCAGAAACAAGGGTGTTGTTACGAGTGCTAACCTTGGCTAATCGGCTGTGTAACTTTAGCCATCAACCTGTAAATATAAAAAAATGATATTTGAACACGACAAAAAATCAGGAAAGATCACTGCTATTTTGAATGCTGATCATTCAAGCCTGCTTTACGAATGCACCCCTAGCGTCTGTATGAATCCGGTTTGTGATTGTAATGAAGTATTTCTAAATTTTGAACGATCGGGTGAAGAGCATAATGTTGGATTCAATATAAAAGACAGAGCCTTAATTGAGCGCGAAAATGTTTCCATCATTGATGGCTTTGCTAATCAAGTTTTTGACCTGCTGGATGAGTCAGATTTCAAGGTTTTAAATAGCATATATTGGTCGCATAAACGATCTGGCTGCGAAACTGCGGACTACTCGCAATTAAAAGTTGAGTTCCCAAAAGATGAAATTGAACGGGAAGGCATTATGATTACCTATAATCAAGTGCTTCCGTATGCCGACACATTTAATTTTAGGCTTGATGGCAAACGCTATGCAGTAGAAGATAATTATTGCGTCAAGAATAAATGTCACTGCACCGAAGCGGTGCTTTGCTTTTATCCTGTTGTGAATGACGACGCAGGTGAGGACACACTCGCGGAAGTGGGTGATCTGGCTTATTCCATATGGGTCAACTATCAATCAAAAACCTGGACGCTTAATGATAAATCGCAGACTAACGATATTGATACTACTCAAGCGCAGTCCATATTGGAAAGTAGCTACACCGAATTTTATCAGTTATTACGTCAGCATCATCAGCAGTTAAAACTGCTATACAGCAACTACCTGAAAATAATACAGCCAGAAAAAAGCCAAAAAGTAGGACGAAATGAACCGTGCCCCTGCGGATCAGGCAAAAAATATAAAAAGTGTTGTGGAGCAGAAGGTGCTTTATTGGCTTAAACTACCTTTTTTGCTTCTCATTATAAAAAATCTAATGATGGCCGATAGCGTAATTTTTAGTGTCGTTGGCTTTTTAAAACCTTTCAAGAAGACTGGCTTGAAGCAAAAAAATACTATGAAGAAATGCTATCCAAGTCGCAAAGAAATGGCTTCATTTGGTTAGTTTTCGACAGAATTATTTAGCGAGTTGTTTAAATGAATCTGATCATTCACATTAACATGTGACGTATCAATAATATAACCGACTACAACCAATTAATTTAAAGTAAAATGAGTTTTTTTACCCATTAACTAATATCAATGACAGATTTACAAAATAAAACACCCGAAGAACTACAAGTAATAATTGCAGAAGCACAAGCACTGTTGGAAGCGCTGCATCACAGTAAACATAAAGCAGTAATTGCGCAAATTAAAGAACTGGCTCATTCAATTGGCGTAACAGTAGATATTCACGACGACGGTAAGAAGACAAGCAAAAGAGCTGGAGCTAGTGTGCCACCAAAATATCGTCATCCTGACAATCATTCTGAAACATGGACAGGTCGAGGTATGACGCCAAAATGGTTAAAATCGTTAATTGCTGAAGGTCGTCACAAAGACGATTTTTTGATCAACGACTAGCAGCTGTATTGGGAAGCAGATATGGATACTTTTTTTGTATTCTGGATTTACGGTACCCTGGTATTTATAGTTGCTCTACCTCATGTGCTATTGATGGCCCCAAACATAAAAGTTATTGTGCAGAATGCACTTATTTTAGGTGTGTTAAAAAGTGTCCGCATTGTGCCGAAATAATCAAAGTTGAAGTAAATGTTTGTTGATATTGTGGGCATGATATCTATCGCTATACTGGAGCGTCCCAATATTTGAAATTCATTCAGTAAAATTAAGGAGTTTGGCTAGGCGCTTGATTTTTTAATCCATTAGCTACATTTTTGATCTTTGCTTGCATGTCCGGTGGCAATGAATTCAAGAAACTCTCTGGATCAGTTTGAGCTTTTAGCATCATAGCTTCCATTTTTTTGGGGTCCCCCTCTGTTTGTTGTATCAGAATAGGCAACACATCCGCAGCAATATTATAGAGCTCTTGCTTGGCATTCCCACCCACAGCCTCCAAAGCTTTTTGATCAGCCTCCATGCCAGTATTAGTCTTCATAGAATCGCAATTTTGATTTCTGAGGCAGTCTTGCGTTTTCTGTAACGCAGAGCTTATATCATCATCCGCGCAAACGTTTTGAAACGACATGCTTACGACAAGTAAGGTTGCAAACAAATTGAGCTTGAGCATTATGGGCCTCATTACAGTTAAACGAAATAAAATAGCTTGTAGATCATAGTGGGCAGCCTATAAAAGGGTAGAAGGAATTCAAGGAACAAAGCCTACGATAATATGAATTATCAGTTTAGTTTTTGATAACATCAGCAATATTGTATAAATTGTTGAAACAGGAGAAATCTATGCAGGACTCAATGGTTACGACAGCACTCGCCTTGCCAGGCTATAAAATTGTCCGCAATATTGGCGTAGTGCGTGGCATCACTGTTCGCTCTCGATCAATCGTGGGTAACTTCTTTGGAGGGTTGCAATCAATATTTGGTGGAAACATCACAATTTATACCAATTTATGCGAACGGGCTCGATCTGATACTTACCAACTAATGTGTGAACATGCTCAAAAGCATGGAGCAAATGCCATCATTTCGGTGCGGTATGACGCAACTGAACTCATGCCTGGCCTTACTGAGGTGTTGTGCTACGGAACTGCGGTCATTGTTGAGCCGGAGACCCACTAATTGAAGTGAGGCCATAGGCTGGATTGTATTCAATTTGATCATAGCTTCGGAGTCAGGTTTGCGCCCCAGTATTCACTTGAGCGGCAGATTCACCTGCTGAAAAAACCAAGCTATCTTTATCATCGCCAGCGTATCGCGCTCACAATAGTCCAGCAGTCCCTGCCGCAAGGTTTTCCGTCGCTCGTCGGTTGTCTTGGGATCGATTATCTCCTGAAAAGCCCCTTGCGCCATCCTGCCATCGGCTACCATGAGGTCATCGTAAGCCAGCTCAGGTGCGATGGTCGGCAGTATTGACTTGATGGACCAGGAACCGTGTTGATCAGGATGGTAATAATGCGCACGCGCAATGGGTAGTAGATCGACGATGCGCACTATAACGTCATTTACAGACACAGCCAATTCAGGGAACAATGCCGCCATTTCACGTAAACGGCTGCGTTCAAAATCAGCGCTGTAAACAAAAATAGCACCTACTTTACCTAGAATTGGCAGCAGGTTGTCAATAAAGGCACGACGTGGATCACCAGCACCCTCGGCCAGAAACGCCTGATGATCTAATTGTCCATTTGCATCTTCAATATGACATGACCACTGAAAGGGTACTTGTGTAACAAATGGTCGGGTGCCAGCCCATATTGGTACGGCAGGTGCGTTGGTTTCAAAGTCGAGGTAAAAACGCGGATAATCCAAATCCACTAATTGACTGCGAGCGATAGGGTCAAGAAAAGTAACGCCGCTGAGTACACTGGTATGGACACGCTGGTGCAGATGTTTCGTCAATCTTTCTTTGGGCACTTGGCGTAAATCATCATAGCCTTCTGTCCTTAACTGCGCCGCCAGACCGTTGTGATGAGGTAAGTCTTCCGGCGGATAAGCAATCTGTACTTTATTTTCCATGGTGGCAGAATTGCAATGCCCGAAAAAAGGACAGGTAAACGGTATTTGGCATTGTGGGCCAGGAGGAATTATGGGTTCATCACCGCTCAGAGTCGTCTGCGCGGCAGCTACCCAGTCAGGTACTTCGTCCAGTAAAGGTGCGAGTTTAGTTGTGATGGAGACTTCCTTGAGTAGGCCTCGATAATCACCATTTCCCGAATAAACGAAACGGGTATCGATATGAACGATGGCCGTATCGATTACCGTTAAACCATTTTTCTGTACTACCCAGCTCTGGATAGCAGCATCAATCAAGTGATAGTTTTTGACCGATGCAGATGATTTTACTTCGACCAAGCGATAGCCGTCCGCTTCTGGCAATAATAAATCAGCGCGGATTAACAGACCGCCATGTTCAAAGGTTGCTTCAAAGATAGGCCGCGTAGGGGATGTCAACAGGATTTCTGAGGTATCGCGTAACGCCTGTTGTATATTGTTACCTTCAATCAGTACGCCATCAGGATATAGCGAGCGCGCAATTTCGCCAATCCGATTGCCAGTATTGAAGCGAGCCTGAGTAGTAGGGTCGGTAACGGATAGTAGCTTCGGTTTATAAATTTGTAGCCATAAACGTTTTGGACATTGGCGGTGCGCCAGTAAGCGTGATTTAGAAAGCCCTGGCATGGTACGTCCTTGGCAATGTAATGCTCGTATGATCGATCATGAACAGTCCTTGAAGGATATAACTTAATCTTAAAATGGTGGGCGAAAAGCTTGCAGAGTAATGGTCATAAGCTAAGACGTTAGTAAACGACGAAGTACCTTGTGATTATAATCCTTGCAATTAAGGAATAAAAATCCATAATTGCAATGATGATAACACGTAGACTGCAACCCACGCTCGAACATCTGCTGGACAATTATCCGGCTGTTGCCCTATTGGGTCCAAGGCAAGCAGGTAAAACTACGCTGGCTCAAGATATTGCTGCTCAGCGTCCTGCTATCTATCTTGATCTGGAATCCACAGCCGACCAAGCCAAGTTGCAACATGCAGAACTGTATTTGGCAGACCACCAAGACAAACTGGTGATCCTCGATGAAGTCCAACGAGCGCCTGGCTTGTTTCAAAACTTACGCGGCTTGATTGATCAGGGGCGTCGACAAGGTCTGCGTACAGGTCGTTTTTTGCTACTGGGTTCAGCATCCATTGAGTTGCTGCAACAGTCCAGTGAAACCCTGGCTGGTCGGATTTCTTATCTTGAACTTACACCGTTTGATGCACTGGAGTTAGCCGTAGAGCAAACTGAAACGCTATGGCTACGAGGCGGCTTTCCCGACAGTATCTTAGCCCGCAACGATGCTATCAGTCTAAAGTGGCGACAGGATTTTATTCGTACCTACCTGGAGCGAGACATCCCGCAGCTCGGTCCCCGTATTCCGGCGGAAACCTTACGGCGATTCTGGAGCATGTTAGCGCATAATCAGGGCGAGTTGTTAAACGCCGCCAAACTGGCAGCAGCCTTGGGCGTAGATGGTAAAACCATCGCCCGCTATCTGGATTTACTGGTCGATTTATTGTTGGTGCGCCGACTTAAACCCTGGCACAGCAACAGTGGCAAGCGTTTAGTCAAATCGCCGAAAACTTACGTTAGGGATAGCGGTATTGCTCATGCTCTATTGGGCATCGGTGACAAGGAAGCGCTGCTTGGGCATCCCGTTTGTGGTAAAAGTTGGGAAGGCTTTGTGATTGAAAACTGTCTGTCCGTTGCCCCGCAGCACACTGAAGCCAGTTTTTATCGAAGCAGCGCCGGAGCAGAATGCGATCTGCTGCTGACTTTTCCTGATCAAACCACCTGGGCGATTGAAATAAAACGCAGTTTATCGCCCAGTCTGCAAAAAGGCTTTTACTTTGCTCAGGAGGACATCCAGCCGGCGCAAAGCTTTTTGGTTTATCCAGGGACTGAAACGTATTCCATAGCGGAGGGTGTTAAAGCCATTGGTTTGATAGCAATGTTGAGTCTGATTGCAGGTAAGAGCTGAGTCTCCCTGTTTCGTTATCTAAAGCCAAACGGCATCAGGTCGCCAAAAAATAAATCATCAAAATCATCGTGACCAGCATTTTTGGGGATTTTATAGCTTTTTAACCATGCTTTAAGCGAGGCAGGATTATGGAATATTTCCAGCTCGTTTTGAATGGCAGTGATTTCGGCCTGTAATTCTTGAATATCTTTAGCCAGTCCAGACATCAATTGTTTAGGCGTTAACAGTGCATAGAAGGGCAGGCTCAAATTCAATTTAAACATACTTTCAATATGATGAGTTTCTTGGTCCAATTCAGCCAGTTGCTCTTTTAGAATCTTATTGAAGTATTTTAGACGGCTGTCCGCAATTTGACTCAAATGCTCAGGGTCAATTTGCTCTATCTCCAGCTGTAATTCGAGTAGCAGCAATAAATCTTTTTTACCGTAAGCCGTATTTACGCGCTGCATCAACTCTGTTTTGCGTTTACGCTCTTCTTCATCCGGTTCGCGGTCAGGATGCAGTACTGCGACTAACTTACGATACACCTCTCGAACCGACTTACTTGCTAATTCCTCTTCTTCTAGCTGGCGAGCCTCCTTTTCCAATTGCTTTTTAGTCTTTTTACGTTGGTTAACAGGCGCTGATTGATCCTGTGATTGAGCTTCTGCTTGTGCGTGCAGTTTTTCCTGCAAGTACGCTTGAAATTTTTCAGGCGAACTTACATCAATATCATCGCCCAAATCCACATTAAACATACTTTGCGCAATGTTCTTCATGAGATCGCCAACAGTTGATTCAGTCTCTTGATTAAGAATGTCGTAATCATTGTCACTGTATTTGTTGAACAGGGGCTTCAGGTCATCTTTATTAAATTCCGCAATTAAATTCTCAGATAGTTCACAAATAAGATGCTTTATTTTCAACTTATCGGTTTTTTTGAACAAGGGCATGTCAAAAAATTGGTCCAATAACTGCACCCATTCAGCTTTATGGTTACTTAAAGCTTCTTCCAGGGGTTCGTACTCCTGCTCAAATTTTTGATGGTAGTATAGTGGACCCCGAATTCCGGACAATAGTTTAAGCTATGCTCTGTCGAAAAATGAGAAGCAGGAAATGAGCGAAAGCAAACGGAAGATTTTTACAGGGGCGCAAAAAGCCAAAATTGCATTGGAAGCGGTTAAAGGTACAAAGACAATCAATGAAATCGCTCAAGAAAACAGCGTGCATCCTACCCAGGTCAGTCAATGGAAAAAGGACTTGCAGGATAATGCCAGCAGCTTGTTTGAAGGCAAACGAGGGCCGAAGCCGACCAATGCACAGAGCGATCCGGATCGGCTGTATGCCAAAATCGGGCAGTTGAATATGGAGTTGGATTGGCTTAAAAAAAAGTCTGGGATCAGCCTATAGAGGAGCGACACACATGGATAGCGCCGGATGATGCGATGGCGCTATCCCTGCAATGCAAGCTGCTCAAGGTCACTCGCTCAGTCGTGTATGCGCGTGAAAAGCGTCTGCTGCAAGCCATTGATAAGGATGAATGCCTGTTGTTGCAATTGCTGGATGACGAGTACACACGGCATCCTTTTTATGGCTCACGGCGCATGACGAAATACTTATGTGGACTTGGGCACAGGGTTAATCGCAAACGAGTTCAGCGCTTGATGCAAACGCTAGGCTTGGCCGGTATGGCACCTGGCCC
>NZ_JAWPOH010000097.1:0-8116 GCF_037671525.1 Methylobacter svalbardensis | reverse complement strand
ACTCAAATCTCCATAGTCCATCGCCTGTCGTGACCAGCCTTAGTATATCCCGCGATTTCCTCCCTCGAGGCTTGTCAGGCGCCTGCCCACTAGGATCTGTGGCATCTTGCAGTCCTACGCAGGAGGGCAGGCATCTGACAACCCTTAACATGTGCGGTCGATCACCGTAGCCGGGCCTATGACCGCATTCATACGGAAAGCGGACGTAACATATAAAAACAGGACGATGACAGCCAGAGGTAGATTAGCTAGCTCTCAGTAACGGTCTGTAAACATAATCCCTAAGACCAGCAAACATCCTTTTTTCGGCTCGAATTAGCTGCAAATATCCGAACCCATCGACCCGAATTAATTGCCAAAGGGATCTTTGCCACTCAGGACCGGGGCATTGATTTACAATTCAGTAATCGCTTTCAGCCTTATATAAGGCCTCTGTTGAGCTATCAGACCCATGATCGTCACCTCAGTTTCTAATCTTGTACCCAGTCTTAAACACCCACCCTACAAAAGTCAGGCAGATGATAAGAAAGCCAAATGTCATACCAATACTCATGCCGATGTGCACATCGGCGACGCCGTAGAAACACCAGCGAAAGCCGCTGATCAAATATACCACTGGATTGAACAGGGTGATCTTCTGCCATAATGGAGGCAACATAGTGATCGAATAGAACGCGCCGCCCAAGAATGTGAGCGGGGTGACGATCAACATCGGAACCACCTGCAGTTTCTGAAAATTATCGGCCCACAGGCCGATAATGAAGCCAAATAGACTGAAGGTAATAGCAGTGAGCACGAGAAAGGCGATCATCCACAAGGGATGGGCGATCTCGTAAGGCACGAAAATACGAGCGGTGCCCAGAATGAGTAGGCCTAATATCACCGACTTGGTCGCCGCCGCCCCCACATAACCAATCAGCACCTCGACCCACGAAACCGGTGCTGATAGCAGCTCATAAATAGTCCCTGCCCACTTCGGCATGTAGATGCCGAAAGAAGCATTGGATATGCTTTCGTTCAGTAAATTCAGCATAACCAACCCTGGGATGATGAAGGCGCCATAACTGACGCCGTCAATGTCGCCCATACGCGAACCGATGGCTTTGCCGAATACGATGAAGTAAAGCGAGGTGGTCAGCACCGGTGCGGCGATACTTTCCCATAGCGTACGAAAGGTGCGCGCCATTTCAAAGTGGTAAATGGCGCGGATGCCATAGATGTTCATTTCAGTGCCTCCTTGGACTGATGCACCAGACTGACGAAAATGTCCTCCAGTGAACTCTCGCTGGAGCGCAAGTCTTTGAATTCGATGCCGTGATCACCTAGCGTGCGCAATAGCTCGGCAATACCGGTTTCATCTTCCTGGGTGTCGAAACTATAAACCAGGGCGTGTCCATCGTCGGCGAGCGCTAACGACCAAGCGCTTAGCCCAGCCGGAATGCTGGTCATGGGTTGTCGCAAAGTCAGCGTGAGCTGCTTTTTGCCGAGCTTGCGCATCAGTACATCTTTGTCTTCAACAACGATCAGCTCACCTTTGCTGATGACGCCGATGCGGTCTGCCATGTCTTCGGCTTCCTCAATGTAATGTGTAGTCAGAATGATGGTAGTACCCTGCGCACGTAGTTCGCGCACCATGCGCCACATGTCGTGTCGTAACTCCACATCCACGCCGGCACTCGGCTCATCAAGGAACAATATCGTTGGCTCATGCGCGAGGGCTTTGGCAATCAGCACGCGACGTTTCATGCCACCCGATAACGTCATGATTTTTTCGTTGCGTTTGTCCCACAGGGACAGATCGCGCAGCACTTTTTCCAGGTGGGTTGGGTTGGGTGCCTTACCGAACAGCCCCCGACTGAATTTGATCGTGGTCCAGACCGACTCAAACGAGTCCGTATAGAGTTCCTGCGGTACCAACCCGATGGTTGCCCGCGCCGCGCGGTAGTCTCGCACGGTATCGTGACCGTCGGCGATGATAGTACCAGAGGTGGCCTTGACGATGCCGCAGATGATGCTAATCAGTGTCGTCTTGCCCGCACCATTGGGTCCGAGCAAGGCAAATATCTCGCCGCGTTTTATCTCCAGGTTGATTTCTTTGAGTGCTTGGAAACCGCTGGCATACGTCTTGTTAACGTCGCGCACGAAGATGATGGGAACGGTATTTTCGGCGGCTGCAGATGTGGGCATTGTATTTATGGATGCAATAGGCTAGGCATAAGGACTCTTTCATAGTGTGAAATGAAATTATATAAATAATTGTTTATCTTGAGCAATCATGACTAAACCTGCCGTTCCTCCGGCAGTAGTCTAAAAGCGCAGACCTTAATTGTAATCTGATGTTTGGGTGCGTTTAAACAAACAACAGTAATAAAGTCCCATAGACGTGTAGTTTAATCAATCTCAAAGTCTATATTTAATAACAATAGGCTTTCGAATACCAAAGCAATTAATTCATCGGGTTAGTGTCATACGTTTCTATACATATTGTATTTTTAGTTTGAAGTGTTATGGATGCCAACACGACTATCGACAATTGCCAATTGAAAGCGGGGGACGGCTACCCGCCCTTGTACCTATACGACTACCGAATTAGCAGCGGCCCCACGATCATTGCAGCAGATGGTGCCCCAATGGAAGGCCAACACAGCAATGTAAGCGGTATTTCGAAGAAGATTCAAATAGTCGTCACACCCATCAGCGGCCATCCCGTCCTGTACGGCCGAATCAATGCTCCGCCAACAAAGAACCTATACGACACTAGGAGTGATCAACCAATCGGCGGCGATCCTGAAACCATTCATTCTTATTCGGCCATTCCGCAACACTGGTATTGGCGCGTTTTTAATGTTGGTAACACTCCAGCCAAGTTCTCCTGGGAAGAATTCGAAGACGACCTTTAAATGTTTGCCAGGTCACCATGTTAGCCAGCGTCGCAGCAGCCATTGGAGTCTCGGTGTCAGACGCGTGCGGTTGTAGGCGTCCGCCGCCTTCTTGATGGCTTCTGCCTGGGTCGGATAGGCGTGGATGACGTGGGCGAGGGTACGCAATCCGATCCCCGCAACCATCGCCAGCGTGATCTCATTGATCATATCGCCCGCATGACGGGCGACGATTGTCGCGCCGAGTATCCGGTCCGTCCGCTCCTTGACGTGAATCTTCACGAAGCCTACTTCCTCGTCGTCGGCGATCGCGCGGTCCACGTCGTGCATCGGGATGGTGAAGGTCTTCACCGGGATGTCCCGCTCGCGCGCCTGCCGCACATAAAGCCCGACATGAGCGATTGCCGGATCGGTGTAGGTGCACCACGGAATCGTCAGTGCACTCAGACGCTTACGGCCGAGGAACAGCGCATTCTGAACCACGATGCGCGCCGACGCGTCGGCGGTATGGGTGAACTTGTGCTCCAGGCAGGCATCGCCGGCGGCATAGATGCGCCGGTTGCTGCTGCACAGGAAATCATCGACCCGGATGCCGGTGATAGTGTCGAAATCGACGCCTGCGGCCTCCAGATTCAGGCCGTCGACATTCGGTACCCGGCCTGTGCCGACCAGAATGGCATCGACCGCTACCGTGATGCTGTAGTCGTCGCTGACCAGATCGACGAGTTTTTGCCCGCCTTCCACGCGTATGTTAACGGCTCTGGTGTTCAGGCGCACCTCGATGCCGTCGCGCGCAAATGCATCCGAGAGGAGCTGCGCGGCGTCGCGCTCTTCCTTGGGCAGGAACAGCGGTTTTTCCTGCGCAATAATGGTCTGTGCTCCGAAGCGGCAGAACGCCTGCGCCAGTTCGCAGCCGAGCGGGCCGCCGCCGATCACCAGCAGGCGACGCGGCAGTTCGGTCAGGTCGAAGATGTTCTCGTTAGTCAGATAGTCGGTCTCGACGAGGCCGGGAATTGAGGGCGTGTTCGGCCGCGCGCCCGTAGCGATAAGTGCCTTTTTGAAGCGCAGTTTCGTGCCATCCACTGTCAGCGTATCGGTTCCGGTGAAGCGCGCCTGGCCGAAGAAGACATCCACGCCGGCCGCGATCAGTCGGTGCACCGAATCGGAGCGGCTGATACGAGCGCGAATGCCACGCATGCGCTCCATCACGACAGCAAAGTCAACGCGGATATCGCTCGGGATTTGCGCGCCATACTGCTCGGCATTACGCATCTCGGCGTACAGCCGCGCCGTGCGGATGATCGCTTTCGACGGCACGCAGCCAATATTCAGGCAGTCGCCTCCGAGCAGGTCGCGCTCGATCAGCACGACTTTCGCGCCCAGTGCCGCTGCAGCATGCGCCGCCACCAGTCCTGCAGTGCCGGCACCGACAACCACCAGGTTGTACCGGCCTGCCGGCTGCGGATTGCGCCATCCGGCTGGATGCACGTTTCCCAGCCGCTCGCGATCGTGCGCGTCCGGTGGGGCTGTCGAGTAAAAGGCGTTGCGCTGCTGCATGGTTGCGATCCTTGAATAAAGGGAGCGGCTAAAGCCAGCCGCCGCGGAATCCGGCGCGCCGTAAACCGGCGCTGACATAAGGACAGTCCCGCATTAGTCGCCAGATCAGTTGGGTACGATGGTTTTCGATCATCATCACCACAATGCCCTGGTCTAGCCCGAAGTGACCGACCGAAACCCAGGCGCTACTGTCGGCATTGGCGAGAGTCGGATTGAAACTGCTGGTGTACCGCTGAGCGGTCAGCATTTCGGGATAGCGTTGCAGCATGTTGCGTGCGGCGCATAAGGCGATCTCGGGCGCGAACGGGAGCGATGCCAGAGCCGCCCATCCGCTGAGAGTTCCGTCATCGGGCCCGTACGGCACGCCACGCGCGGCATAGCCGAACAAGTTGCGCTGCTGGTTGGCCAGTTCTGGCAGCAGATTGCTGGGGCCATCACAGGCCGTCAGGCCCCAGCAGTTTTCGTCATAACCGGCGAACCTGTTCGGGTTGCGCCGCGCGTACTCGCGCTGAACCTCAATTGCCCGTCGGCTGTTCTCGAAATAGTCGCAGCGCTTCTCGCGCATGAAGCGATCCCGAATGCCGCGAAAATCGATCCATGCATGCGAGTACTGGTGCATGAACAGCGGCCCCGCATACAGGTAATCGTAGCCGTACAGATGTTCCCATTGATAGGTTGCCGTCCAGGCCTCGTAACTGTCGTCCTTGAGCGGATGCGTCGGCGAGCCCATCGCGAGGACATAGAGGACGATAGACTCGTTGTAACCATCCCACCCGTAGTGCAGGAATCCGCATTCCGGCTTCCAGCCTTGCCTGATCGTTGCCGCTCCGCCCTGCGACCATCGCCAGTCGACGCGAAGGTATAGCGTCTCGACCAGTTCGCGCAGCTCGGTTTCCTCAGGCGTATTCGCGGTGAAGTACATGCTTGCGGCCAGCGCGCCGGCAACCAGCAGCGCGGAGTCAATCGTCGACAGCTCCGAGCGCCAGACGCGGGCGCCGGTGCGCATGTCGATAAAGTGGTAGTAGAAACCCTTGAAGCCGGTCGCCTCCGGGCTGCCGCTTTGATCGCTGTCATGAAAGAAACGCAGCACGGATAGACTGCGTTTGACTGCGTCGGCCCGCACCATCCAGCCGCGCTCCACCGCCACCGGATAAACCGACAGGGCGAACCCGACGACGGCAATGCTGGCCGGCGAATTCCCGCGCGAGGTGTCGGCGATCAGTCCATTGGCCGGATTTACGGCTTGCAGGAAGTAGCCGAATGCGGCACGCTGGAGCTGGTCGAGTCTCTGCTCGTTCATCAAAGACTCGTTGCTCATGAATCCGGTTTCGGGATTGAGGTCTTAGCCGGCAACCGCCCTTTGAGATCCTTTACAGTGAACGGACCAGGCTCGGCGATCAATTGGCGAGCGGCTTCCACCTGTTCCCACACATTCCACAGCAGTACACCCTGCACGCGATCGTTCTGTAAGTAATAGATGACGCCTTCCTCGTTGGGTCGCTTCCAGTCGGCAAAAGTCTCCAAGCGTGAGTCCACTTCGCCCACGGCTTCGTATCCCAAATCGAACATGTCGGAGTAGAAGAATGGCAGGTGATGATAGGGCTCAGACTTGCCAGCCATGTTCCTCCCCGCCAATCGTCCCATGGAATTGGCGTTGTCCTCGTGTTCGACTCGAATGCGCTTTCCCAACGCAGGGTTGTAGAATACAGCAACGTCTCCTGCCGCATAGATATCGGGATGGCTGGTGCACAGGAACTCGTCCACGACGATTCCGTTTTCCACCTCGAGCCCCACGGATTGAGCAAGTTCAACGTTCGGCTCGATGCCGACTCCCGCCACCACGCCGTCCACCACGATTTCCCGGTTTGCACTCGTTTTCAAAACATGTTGGTTGCCGCGTGCTTCCAAACCAACAATCTCTTCGCCTGCTAATACCTCAACGCCTTTTTGCTTGTAGAAGTTAGACACAAACTGAGCGAGAGGGCTAGGGAAGACGCGATCTCCAATATCTTTTTCGGGGAAAATAATCACCACTTCTTTCCCGTTCATAGCCAGCGCCGCAGCGACCTCCGAACCGATAAAGCCGCCACCGATTACGGCAAACCGCCGCCCCGTTTCGGTGAGCGCGCGAAGACGCCGGTAGTCCGGCAGGGTGCGGAAGTAGATGATTTTGTCATCGCCGAACGGAAGGCGCCGCGGCTTGCCGCCCGTGGCCAACAAGAGTTTTTGATAGGTGAAAACGTCTCCCTTGTCGTCCACAACACGTTTCTGCTCGGGAAAAATTTCTTTGACGACACGGCCAAGGTGAATCTCAACGCCTTTGTGCTCCGTCTTGCGCCAGATGACGTCCATGGACTTGCCCTTCCAAAGCGACTTCGAGAGAGGAGGGCGGTCGTACGGAACGTCAAGTTCCGCGCTGATCAGCCCGATGCTGCCGGTTGAATCGACTTCGCGGATGCCATCCACCGCGGCCGCTGCGGTCATTCCGCCGCCAATGATCAAATATTGGTAGTGCTTCATAGTTTGTGTCTCCTGTCTTTTACTTACTCTTTCCAGAGTTGCTGTCTGGATTTGCGCAGCGCCCTTATAGATTGAGAAGAAATTGTCCTTTACACAAAGAATGTTGTCTGTACGCTGGCATACACAACGCCATGTTCCGACCACTACGTTTCAAAGTTCCTAATGAGCATAGAGTTATGGGTGCCTAAAATTCCTTATCCTCGATCATGACTTCAAAATCATTGGCCGCCAGCACTCGCTGCGAGACAGGAGTCGAGTAGTCCCCAGAAGCGATAGTGCACGTGTTTTCATGAAGCGCTTTTTGCGTAGTGAAATGCAGGCTTTCCGAAATCGCGTCGAGTCATTGCGAGAATGATGCTAGGTACCCCTTGTTGGGTGTCCAGCGAAAGAAGCAGGACGGCTGGGGCAGACGCAGGCATTAGCGGTCACGTAGCTTTTGCCGCTTGTTGGGCAGGGATGCCTATAAAAGCTTTAGCAAAAATAGCGACTCCCCGGTCAACCTGGAACTTGTTAGGTTCTGTTGACGTTTCATCTCAACCATAACAGTGCCGAGGAAAACGACAGCATTCCCATGTAATTAATATCCTTTTTCTCATATCGCGTAGCAATTCTGCGATAGTGCTTGAACTTGCCGAACAGGCATTCAACGACATGTCGCTCTTTATAATGCCAATAATCACACTCTATTTCTTATTTCCGGTTGGATTTTGGTGGGATAACATAGAGTCAGTTGGTTCACTTGAATCGACTGGCCGCTTTTCGTGGGTATGGTGTCATTCGGAAATATGGATTGAATGGCTCTTGTGGGTCGGTGGACTAAACCGCTTCGCGCTATGGTGTCTGCGATTTTAAGCCTCCCGGTAATTGAAAGAGTGTAACTGTTCCCTATGTTAAGAAATGAGGCAATCCGCCTTGTTTCAAGATAGGAGCAGTGTCATGACTTCGACAATTAAATCCATTACCCCGTTACGCCAACGCATGATCGACGACATGCGGATGCGTAAACTTTCCCCCAAAACTCAGGCCGGGTATATTCGAGTTGTAAAGCGTTTCTCGAGTTTCCTGGGGCGCTCGCCGGATACCGCCAGCGCCGAGGATTTACGCCGTTATCAGTTGTATCTGGTCGATCACGGCATTTCGTCTATTTCCCTGAATGCGGC
>NZ_JAWPOH010000096.1:0-8664 GCF_037671525.1 Methylobacter svalbardensis | reverse complement strand
TAGCATCAAAGCAGGACTCAATCAATTCGAGGACTTTGGGTTCGTCGGATAGTTGATTTAAGGCAGCGTTCAGCAGTTTGCGCTGGTGATGATCTAATTCACGGATTGCAGTAATTAATTGAAAAAACTCGGCGTTTTTCATGATGATCTCCAATTGAAAACCTACATGGCTTATTTTATGAAAAAGAAATAAAAAATTCCATAGTTAACGATGACATAGCCTTAAATATTGGTCTTTCCCAATCCGCAAATTCATTAACATTGGCTCGTTTGACCGAAAACTCGCACACCAGTCAAGTTGATCTGGGTAAATGCCTTGCACTAATGACTCAACTAATTTTTCATCATCAAAGTTAACAACTTTTCCGGGTTTAACATGCGCATGATTAACTAAATTTACAGAAAGCTTTAAATGACCTTCCAAAGTTAATTGCAAAATATCGGCCTCCGTCACTGTTTCACCACAAACTACAGAGAGATGGCGGGCAGCTTCTGGCAGAGTCAGCCATTTTTTTAGATTGAATAACTTTGATGATGTGGGTTTTTGCAAGGTAACGCTCCATTAAAGCGGGTGCCATAGATAATGACACCCAGACAGTCTGTTAAAAATTCCACTCCCCCACAGTAGGGATAGTCTGGCTATAAGCCTAATTATAGGCTAATAGATTTTGCCATCGTATCATTCAGCACTTGGGATTTATGTGCAGTTGATAAATGCGTATAGCAGTCGGTACTGGCTAGACTCTTGTGACCGAGGATTTCGGCTATTTCTTTTAATGTCCGTCCATCTCGTGCTAAGGTCGAGGCAGTATCATGGCGCATATCGTGCCATCTAAAGTTTTTTGTTCGGCGACAATTACCCTGTCCGGTCGGCGACAACTTTCAAGCATTTTGCCCATTGCTTTTTATAATCAAAGGGTTTGTTTATATCCACGCTAGAAGGAAATAATAGGCGGTTGCCAATTTCCCGATGCTTTTTCAGTTGATCCATAATAACGTTCGGTATCGGCGTGTGGCGTGGCGTTCCGTTTTTGGTGTCGGATAGCATCGCCAGGCCTTTATCAAAGTCGATGTCATTCCAGCGTAGCCGCTCAAGCTCACCTTTACGCATCCCGGTCGTGAGTGCCATTAGGACTTTTAGATAGAACTTGCCGCCAATATCTTTAGCCGACTTGAGTAACCGTGGTTTTTCTTCATCGGAAAGATAACGAACAATCTTATTGTCTAGCTTGAGAGAACGGACGCGCTTGCAGGGATTGTCATCGACATATTGATCCAGAACACTTTCATCCTCTTGTTGCAGAGTGGCATAGTCCAGGATAGCCGATAAAACGGCGAGGTGTTTATTGTAGGTCGCAGGTGCTTGTGATTTTTTTTGTTTGAGAGCATCCCGGATAAGTTCCGGCGTAATGTCTGAAAGTAGAGTTTTACCTAAGCGTTGTTCCCAACATAAAACCAGCCTTACCCTATCATGGTCTTTTCCAGTCCACCATTGCATGTATTCATCAGCTAATCGACTGAATTGGATAGTACAGGGTTTAATACCTTTAGCTTCATACTCTTGAGAATCCAAAACTGAACGATTGCCCCATGTACGAGCATCTTGCTTACGTCGAAATGTTTTGGTTTTTATGCCCTTACCAGATTTGGTAAGAATGGTGCGATAACGGACTTCGCCGTTTTTTAGATCAACTTTGATAATGTGGAAATTTAGCATCTGCGTTGCCTCGTTTTGAGGTTAAAACAAAACTACTGTAGTTATCACTGTAGTCGTTTGTTTAGTACACAGTTACTGAGGCTTTTTATCCTTAAAAAGCTTTTTAAATCAAAGGCTTTGTGGTGGGTCGTGCGCGATTCGAACGCGCGACCATCGCATTAAAAGTGGTGTTGTCATCTTTAACTAGTTGATTAATATACAATTAAATAACCAGGATTTATCGTTGCTATCTGTATTAATCCCCTTTGATCTGTATAGAGTTACCCAAAAGTTACCACAGCACTTTTTGCCAAATAATCCAATATATGTGGATTTCAAAGAATTTTGAAGCATTTTTGTAATGCTTATTTATGAGGATTTTTTCGATAAACTGACAAAGGTTCGGCATTGTTTACAGACTAAAAAAACCAAGACAGAAGAACTCGATATCTCTATCATCACAAAATGGAATGCCGTCCTTCCCTTCCCTTCCCATTCTTCTTAACACTAAAACAAAGTCACTTCCCTGTTCACCAATCAAGCCAGTCTTTAGCTCACGGCTTTAATCAGTTCCGGTCTCTATATTCTCAGTAATAATCTTCTTGCCCTCCCAATTCCTTATGAATGAGGTAAACTTGATGGGATATCAGGAAAACCTTCCAGTAAAACCATATCATGCTGATAATTACGATAAGCTAAAAATATATACTCATTCCAATAATTCTTACTTAATCCATACTTCATCAGATATTCATAAGCTGCCTCTTTTTCTTTGATTTTTGTCCGCAGCAAATTTCTTTCAAAGTAGTCTAACCAATCATTTTCAACAAAGGGTGTAAATTCTTTGCTGAGGCCTATTTTTCCCAAGACATAGGGAGTCGTGAAAACGATTGAATAATCAAATTGCGTATTGTTGTCAAAAGGCGGCGGCATAACTCGCGCAAACCAAATCTCACCAGGATTTCCTAAATAACCACTTGCTGGAAACACCTTAATTTCTTTATTTGTTATTAACTCTCTTAAAAATACATAACCACCAGACGTTCCTTCATGCTTGAATAAGCCCATTCTTGATTCTTGCATCTTCTCGAATAAATTTATCAGCCCTTCGTCAACGCTAAGAAATTTATATAAATCAATACCGATTGTGCCGCATGTTTCTCTTTTGGGTCCTGCACATAAATCAAACGCCCCCCAACACGAAAAGTATGAACCTGTTAATGGACTCATGGGTGGTCCTGACGGCATATACTCTTCCTGTGCTTGTGCATAAGCATCACCCAACTTATCGAGAAACGGTAAATCGAAAAGTTGTTCAATAAGGACCGACAGTAGGTTTTGTCCATAGACATACAGTCCATGAACAGGATCGTATTCTGTAAGCTGATTCTGAGAGATGATGGTTTTTTGAAAGTCTTCTGCTCTAATCTTGGCATCTCTCCAATCAGATAAATTAGTCACTTTCTTGTGGAGATGATATTGCGCAGAGGCTATAACTTTTCTCGCTATCGGACCTCTACCAATAGTAGTACCCTGCTTTGATTTTACGATGTTTTTCATTTTCAGTGATGTCCTATACGCTAATTGCTGTTTACAATACATG
Source organism: Methylobacter svalbardensis (assembly GCF_037671525.1). Classification (NCBI taxonomy): domain Bacteria; kingdom Pseudomonadati; phylum Pseudomonadota; class Gammaproteobacteria; order Methylococcales; family Methylococcaceae; genus Methylobacter; species Methylobacter svalbardensis. The sequence goes on along the minus strand of NZ_JAWPOH010000096.1, from coordinate 5,365 downwards.
CAATTAGTTGCTGTCAAATGTGACAGTTTAAAGGATACACATCGTAAATTCACAATTTAACTTATAGACAGCCAGATTAACTTGGTTCCGAACAGAATCAGTAATTAATTCGTTTAAAACCTGAGAATAGATCCCACTTAGTAGCTACGGGTTTAATCAAATCGACGAATAATGATCCACAGAGATGCATAATTCAACCATTGACACTAACGGCTAAATTGTCGACGCTAGAAACCCAAAAGTGAACCGAATTGCCACTCAAGCAATAGTGTCAGGCGAACGCTAATAATTGCAGGCTTTCCTGAGCATCCTCATTGACTGCTTTTAGACACTTACGGGCGCAACTTACGCAACGACCGCAGTCAACCCCTACGTTCAAATCACGGCGTAAATCCCTTAGCGTTTTAGCTCCATTCCTGGCTGCTTGATGAATCTCACGATCAGTCACAGCCTGACAAACACAAACATACATGAAACAGCTCCTCAACAAATGCAATAATGCAAAGCTACTAAGAACCATTCTCATTTAGTTTTTAATATCTGTCAAGCTCGATTAAGATCAAAAAACTTGTTTTTGATCTTAGCTTATTCAAAACATCAATCGCCGTCGTGCTGTATATGTGCTTGCAAATAATTAGGCAAACTGACATTCGTTATTAGGTTGTGCTGGGTTTCCAGCCAATCGATAGCCTGTTCACAATGCTCTAGCAGTTCCTCCAGCAGTTCACGACTGACGTAGTCTTGTAATTCCTCACATAACGCCACAGCTTTGATCAACAATGGACGCTGAACATTTTTTTCATATTCCAGATCGCCATTTAAACATTCGACGACATTTTCACCGATCAGCAGCTTTCCAAGATTTTGCAGATTGGGTAACCCTTCCAGAAACAGAATGCGCTCGATGAGCTCATCAGCTTCTTTCATGACGCGGATCGACTGCTTGTACTGGTAGTCATTGAGTTTTTCCAGTCCCCAGTGACGGAACATTCGTGCATGCAGGAAATACTGGTTGATCGAAGTTAGTTCGTTTTTGAGTACCTTGTTGAGAATTTCAATAATTTTTTTATCGCCTTTCATATCAATGTCCTCGTTGGCTTAAACGCCCTGCTTCATTTGACTTTGCTGGTAGTTTTCCAGACCCACAAGGTTAATCAACTTCAATTGTTGCTCTAACCAATAGGCATGATCCATTTCCGTGTCTTCTAGTTGCGCTGCCAACATATCGCGGGTCACGTAATCCTGGGCTTTTTCACAGGCGGAAATAGCTTTTTTTAACTCGCCGACCACTTGATATTCGACATCCAGGTCGGCTTTAAGCATTTCCGGCACCCCGCTGCCAACGGTTAATACCTCGCGTTTGGCTAGGTTCGGCGTGCCTTCCAGAAATAGAATACGCTGAATCATGGCACGAGCATGAAGCCGTTCATGCTCTGACTCATGAAAGCTTTTTTCGGCGAGATGATTCAGACCAAAATCAGCATACATCTCACCGTGAATTAAGTACTGATCGGATGCGCTCAGCTCTCCAGCAAGTAAACTGTTAAGAATTTCTATGATTTTCTTATCGCCTTTCATAATGACCTCTTAAAGTGAGTGAAATGTGGGATTTTCAGTAGTCTAGTGCAACTGGGTAAGCAATTGAAATGATTCTATACCGCTCATCTTGACCGTCAATCAAATTTGTCTATATGAACAGTTCCTGAATTTATTGCACCCAATCAGGAAACAATCCATATATTCCCAGCATCATTGTCAACAATAGCAATCACCACTATAGTTGAGTTGTAGTATGAAAAAAACTCTTCCACTTGATATGAGGATTTACTCATGAACGACTTCTATAAAGATATTCTTATCGGCATTGTATTCATCATTGGTCTGCTGGGCTTTATCTCTGGCGAATTCATTATCTCATCTACACTGTTCGCCTCAGCGGCCATTGCTAGTAACATTAAAATTAACGCTAAAAGAGGCAAAGTTGGTCACTTTTCATGGGATTAATTCAATTCATTAGCCATGAAGACTTCCTTGGTCTAAAGGCCGTTGAGGTCTTCATGCCCGCTAAATTGTTAACCTTACACGCTTAACAACAAAACTCCTCCAAAAGCATGATGGTTTTTAAGCGCTGGAACCTGCCACGTACAAGGAGTGTTTGTTATGCATACTTTAACAAACTCACTGATCGTATCTCTTGAGCAAATCATCATCACTATCTGTCGAAACCATATCACCTTGAATAAAAAGCCTTTCTTTGGCGCTATTCATTGTGCAAGCAAATCGCTCTGTGTCGCTAGATGACACGCCTATTTCTTTAAAAACAGCCTCCCATTGAGATATTGCTCTCGTTACATCCGTTAAGTTTTTTAATGCTTCATGGTATGTTATTCCAAATCTTTTGTAAGACGATAGCGCATTTTCAATGGTTGCGGATCTTCCTTGCTGGCCAACATTAATTGCAAGATCGAAGTTTGTTGAAACTCCCAGGGTTGATGCAGTCGGTGTAATGTCAAATGCGGGAGAAAGGCGAATGTTATTGTTTGTTGTAATAAAACCATGATTTTTTGCATGATCATCTGTGTTTCTAATTGCTATACTAAATAACATTCTTTTGAATAACTCGTGACTTCCTTTAATGTCGCCATTTTTTCGCAATACATCAGCAAAGTCTTGATAGCCAAAATCGCGATCTGTTTCATACTTGTTTAGTAACGCTAGCGCACTAATGTATCCGTGTCGTGTATATCCACTGTTATTTTTATCCGGCGCTGACAGAAATTGTCTATCAAATCGCTCTATGAAAAAAACATCTTTTCCAGCAATAGACTTAACACTGATCGTGGGTATTGTTATACCAGCCATTTGCGCCATCCGCATTGATGCTGCTTCTATTTTAACGGCATTATAGTGATCGCCAATTGCTGGAAATTTTGCAATCCATAATTTGTTATTCATTTCAATAGTGCATTTGGGTCGCATTCCACCCAAACCGGAGCCTTGTTGTAGAATTTGTTGGTAAGCTTTTTCAACCTCCCCGCCAGACTGTATAGTTTCAGCGGCTTTAATAATGCCTTCAAGGGACGAATATCCAGGTAAAGACAGGACGGGTTCTGGTGAATCCAACGACAACCTAAAACTCAGATTGCCTATCATTGAAGCGCCACCACTTAATAATAGATCGTGCTCGCTAACATCCTCAATTGGGCGCTTATTTAGCGATGAAAATACCAATCGCCCCCAATAATCAGGAAGCGAATCTCTGAAAGCGCCAAATAAGCCATTAAAATCTTTAGCTATGTACTCATCCGTACTAATGGGCAGGTCAGGAGAGATGGCGTAAGCGTGTTTTTCAATATATCTCTTTCCATAGGAAAAAGTGCCCACTAATTCTTTGTCATCATACTTAAAAAGCCCAGCTGGCGTGGCTGATATATCGCCAGGCAAGTACACAAAAACAAATATGTTTTTCATTAAAAATCAAGCTCCTCGTTTTGTTTTATTCTAACTCGTGTAGGAAGCTCTCTTTTTTCTAGGGCAAGACCAATGCGATCAGATCCTGGTGCCGCAATTAATGAAAACTCATCATTCAACCCCATCATGTATAACGCACTTAAATACAGACCTATTGCAATAGAAGGGTCGCCATTCTCGATTTTTCTATAAGTCTTTACCGATATCGCAACGCGTTTAGCCATGTCTTCTTGGCGTATTTTGCGGCGTAATCTTGCGAGCTTAATATTACTACCTAGCTGAGACATTTGAATACAGCAGGGTTTTGGCATGCCGCCTAGACCAGAGCTTCGACTCTTTTCATTAATGGGCATAATAGCTCCTCTTATTAGGATTTAATAGGAACTATAGCACCTAAAATTAAAGGCATCAACATTAGGGTTTCCTGGCTCGTAGCGCTGCCCTGCGCCTACACAAACAATATTGAAGACCTGTGGCTTTTATGGGGTGGGATGCATGGGTGCGGTTTCCAGTAGGTGACACTAAATCATCGGCAGCTTCCCTGATACCTCTTACAATCGATTTAGTTTCTTCCGTGGCATACGCCAGACCACGGACCACACTAATAGTTTTAAATCCAAGAAATATCTTCGTCTTGTTTTATATATTCCCACATTTCATTTTGATGCAACCATATTGGATCAGCATTTAGTCGTATGTACTCATCAGCATCAATCCCTTCAATCATGGGCGGCCTATCGACTCTGACTTGTTTTCCATTCATGAAGACCCACATATACTTTTCTTGCCTTTCTGCTTTCGCAATCTTTCTCGCCCGCTTTTGTGCAGTAGTGAGTTTCTTTTTAATTTTCGCCATTGTTGCGACTTATTTTTACTGCTACACAAAAAATGAATATTTAGCTCAACGATAGACTTTCAATGTAAGCAACATTTTTTATATTTCTTACCACTACCACAGTGACAAAGATCGTTACGCCTCAACTGAATTGATTGCTCAGGCATTTGCCTTATCGTCTGTCCCTGCGCAGTTCTCTTTTTCACTTCGCAACTCAATCGCTGAATATTTTTCACTGCGGTCGGCAGCAGTTCTAAACACGAATATTCAACATACATCTCAACGTCCTCCTCGCTTAAACCTGGCGGAACGCCCTGGTTGATTTTAGTTACAAATTCTTCATCGTCAAAATCATCATCGACTAAAAATTCAATAATTTTAAAGCAATTTTCAACAGGATCATCCTCAAGGTTCAAGCCTTCCTTTCTCGCAGCACGTAGATTCGTCCAAAATTCCGACCGCATTTCCATTCCCAAAAAGAAGCCCCAGGTCCAGTCCTTCATTGTGTCAAACAACTCCAGAGTCATTTTCTTTGGGGCGTAAGGAAAATGAAGCCTAGCTTTCAGGTCTAGCGCGCTGTAATGAGCACAGGACGTTAATAGCTCAGCGCGCAATTGCTGCATTGCCTCAACAGCACCGTACTCATGGATTTCATCATCAAAGATAATAGGCAACCATTCGTCTGGCTCTATGGGGTCGGGTGTAATCACTACGGCGTATAACAAACCTTGAATCTCAGTTACATTTAAACATTTCTCTGGACCAATAATTTTCAGTAATTGAGTTATATTACTCTGAGTCTTTTCACTTAACATTGTTCATAGCTCTTCATTTAGTTTAAACACAGATATACTTTTTCCCTGAAAGATCACAGACCTTTCAAGATATTCTTGCGCATCCTGAGATAAAAATCCTCCATAACCTCAATAAAAGAGTTTTGTTTTTGCCAAAACGCAGGGAAATCACCGCCTTTTTTAATTAACATCGCAGGAATTGTGGCAGGCTGACTGGGTTCTATGCTGCTTGGCAACGGTTTAGCTCCTTGCCAAAAGCCTTTCA
>NZ_JAWPOH010000095.1:0-8755 GCF_037671525.1 Methylobacter svalbardensis | reverse complement strand
ATATCCTATTGATAATAGAGGGTTATTTGTTATTTTTGTGTCAATTTACGGGGTAGTATGAATTAATAAAGGGTAGTAAAAAATCGGGGTAGTAATTCTTCTCCGCTATTCTCGGACAGCCTCCTAGTTGCTTCTGTTTCATCTTCGCTTCTCCTTTTGTGCGCTTAACACGTCGGATCAACGGCGGAGCAATAACGCCGTCCGCTGCAACCGATTGTTAGCTATGTTGCTATGTTTATGTAGCCCGGCAAGTTCGCGAAGCATCGGGATATCGTGCAGCGCCTCTTCCATAGCCGGATCGGAATAACCAAACCATTGCTGCATCAGGTGTATCAGCAGCATCGTTTCCAGCGCAAACGGACGCCGTCCTCTGCCAGTCGTCTGTTAATGCGGCTTGTCCGCTTTGTGCACAGAGCCCAAGGCACCACCCCCCCAGACCCATCTCCTATAAAAACCGCTGTCGACGAGTCAGCTTCGGTTTCTTGACAAAAACAGGGTCAAAGAGTAGTCCGGATTGTGCCATGGAGTTTCCTTTGGGACGGTTGAATTCAGCTCCTATTTTGCTGGAAATAGGGGGCCTTATTTAGAGCCCCCCCTTAAGAAAATACACTCGTGTGACCGAGCGAGAAAAAACACGCTGCCGAAGCAACGTGGTACAGAAAAAACAGTTAATGACATGAAGATCCGAATTCACTTGAATACGGTTTTGTTCCATAAAAGGAATGGACTTCTTTCGACCAGGTTTCATCCGCCATGTCGGGCCAATGACCCGAGTCAAACCCTGGCGCAATTTTCAGGCGCTCCTTATCAACATCTAACGTGAATCGTTTATTCTTCTTATCCAGCTTTAACGCATCCCACGGTACTGCAAACAGTTTTTCGCCAAGAGTCAGGATTCCTCCGAAAGACAGTACAGCGTAAGCCACTCTGCCTGAGGCCATGTCCAGCATAATTTCCTTGATATCACCCAAATCTTCATCTTTAGTATTGTAGACATCGTTGCCCAGCAGTGTGTCTGCACCCATTAGTTGCGGGCCAGGGCCGTCTTTATTAAGTCTGCCCTTGTAGATGCCGTAAGTATCGCGATCTTCATAGCTCATAATTGGCGGAGTTGTCGACCACTCTTTCATCGCCTGGTCTCCTGGACGATCTACTTTAACCTTGCCGCCCTCGGTTGAGGTTACCCAGCTTACCGGAATGTAATGGTGCTGACCGGTCTTATCTTTCTTCAGCTTGATGGTATTCGTCCCCTCCATATGATCGACAGTGGCGAACTGGCCATCTTGAGAGCAGACAACGGGCATATCAGGCTTAATTTGGTCGGTATTAATCATAGCTTTTCTCCGGTTGACTCAGTCTGAAAGTCTGAGCGAATTTAATTGATAATTCTTAGTCGGTAACTCAGGCAAGGTTTGAGGGCATTAGCTATTTTTCGGACTTTAACTGGATGACTCGATTTATTGTTAATAACGAGTGAGTCAACGGCATACCCCATTAAATCTCTTGCCTGTGTTTTAAATATACACACCTGACTGAAATCGGTCTGTGCGACTGCGCACATAGCCAATAGCCAATAGCTCACAAATTGTTAGTCATTAATAATTTACATGGCATGAAGTTACCATAGATTGCAGAAACTGGTGGATGACCGATGCCTATTTTCAGCGGGGTGGTTAGGAAGTTGATTCCCCCCCAAAAGCGTCGATTCAACAGATAGGAAAATTTATCCCTATATTCCTGAGCATAGCGGCATGATGCCTCATGATAGGTGGCCGCCGTAGCTTTAAAATTACTGGCGATCACATGGACCCTATGGCAACCCTTCATCAGCGAATTTAAGAGGAGTGACTTTCAAGCCAGTAGTTAAAATAACTAACATACGGCCTGTCAGAACTAGCCCGCAGGGTTATCAGTGTCAATTATGCTTTAAGAGAGTTTTTAGGTTTTTATAAGCGGCTGAGTGGTTATGAATAATTAGCCTCAGCAAAATCCCAGTTCACTAAAGCCCAAAACGCTTCCAGATAGGATGGACGTGCATTACGGTAATCAATGTAGTACGCATGTTCCCAAACATCACGGGGTCCTGTGGAAGAACCCCCAAAAGTGTTCGTTCTAAGCTATGTTGTTTAAATGTCTATAAGCACTGTTTCATGAAGCCATTACCTCTATATGTTTAGGCATTACTCCTATATCAACGTTTCGATACCGAAGGTACAAATACAACGTGGTTTTCGAGATTCCTAATTGTTCAGCAATTTTTTCACAGGAATGCTCCCATTTTTGTAAAGGGCTTCAGCAATGGTTGCCTTTTCTATTGCCGCTTGAGTCATCCCTTTAGGCCGTCCGCCTTTTCGACCGCGGACCCGGGCCGACTTCAACCCGGCCTGTGTTCGTTCACGAATTAATTCTCGCTCAAACTCAGCAAGAGAAGCAAAAATACCAAACACCATTCGCCCTTGTGCAGTCGATGTATCAATCGGATCGTTTAAACTGATTAACCCAACTTTTTTTCAATTAATTTTGTTGTCAGGTGGATTAAATGAGCCAGGTTTCTGCCCAGCCTATCTAATTTGGCTATTTTTGCCCAACTCCTCGAATATGCTGTGCACAGCATATTCGAGGAGTTGGGCAAAAATAGCCTACAGTGGGCACAATGAAGTTTGAGGCTATGGTCAATAGCAAAAGCTATCGCAAAGCTCTGGCGTCGATTGATGAATATGCCATGGATGGTTGTCACGCGATCCTGCAAGCGACAATGATAGCGTTTGGAAAACTGGAAAGTGAAGCAACACTTCAACGGCTGCTTTCTTTACCTTTTCAATTTCTTGCTGGTCGATAGTTTGCATGATTGATAATTTATTTAATTCCCAATCTTTCATTCATAATCTGAACAAAACGCTTCGCGACAATACGGTAGTCAAAATTTTCCACTACCCTTTCTCTGCCAGCTTTACCCATTTCAATTTGCAGAGAAGGATTGGTCATTAGTTGAAGTAAATAGTCAGCAATATCCTGGACATTTGCACGATAATCCACGGTCCGGGGTTCTTTAAAGACCACCTTATGTTGGTCTTCAAAACCGGATTCACTTCCCACAGTCACTTCGTTAACTACTATTTTCCGGGCTATGTCTGCCAGAAAAGCAGTTTTGCCATGTATAAGTGTATCAAGCATTCCCATTGCATTGATACCAATTACAGGTTTCCCACATGCACCGGCTTCAACTTGTGGCATTCCGAACCCTTCTAGCCTTGATGGAGCTGCATAGATATCACATGCACCAATTAGATATGGCATAAAAGATCGGGAAATAATGTTTGTGGCATAGGTGACATTTTTTTCAATTCCAAGCTGAGAAGCCATTTCAAGATCGGACAGGTTTTGAAGCTTGGTTCTTAATTGAGGCCAGACTTTGCAGACATATTTCCAATCAGGGGCTTTGGTATCAATAATGGCAAGCGCCTGCATTACTTCCTGCGCTCCTTTTGAAGCGGCATCACCACCCACTGTAAGAATCATTATCTGATCCGGAGAAATTCCCAGGGATTCTCGAACAGCCAATATTTTAGGGTCATTTTTATCAAAAGGGATAAATGAATCTGTATTACAGCCAACCGGCAACACTTCAATAATATCCCCATTTATACCATCACGAACATACATCTCTTTTACCCAATTAGAGGTAACAAGGATTAACGGGAGAGCATTCAATATTTCCTGATAGTTGGCAATAAAACCATCTGCAACCAGCCAGGGTACAGGCTGAATACCATATCGAAGCGGATGAAGGATGAGATCAGGTGTATGTCCCCAATAACCGACCCCTACAACAACATCAGGTTCAAACCAGCGATAATACCATTCCTTTTCCTGTGCCGATTCAAAATGCACTGCATGCGCATCCACACCCATTTCAAGCAATCCCCTGTAAAGGAGATCCCCCTGAGTAGCAAGCCCTCCGGGAGATGGCGGATAATCGTATAATACCAAAACTTTCATCGGAATTCCCTTTTAGTAAGCCAATACATTGCATCGGATGGAGTTTTAAATTGCCGGAATGATTCAACTTTGGGAGTTGTCTTTGCTTCCCAACTATTCTCTTCAAAACCGTATTCATTTGTAATAAGGTTGTATTTCAGTTCCCAGATTTTTTCGGGTAACAGATTGTAAAGCGTGGCTGCTTTTATAGGTTGTGGAAAGTATTGTTTATTCCCATCTTCATAGGCAAAAGTCCAAAGCTCGCCGGCCGATATCTTCCCTTGATTCCAAAGTGTTATTGTTGCCCTGCCTATCTCTTCGTGTCTGAGATGCTTAGTATATTCCCCGGCCGGATCATGTGAAATAATCAAATCGAAATGTGCTGCAGGCATGAGTTGTAATATCGCCTGCTCAACCGCTTCTTCAGTCAGGGGAATTTGTTCAGGACCGTCATCCAAATCACCGATAACGCCCTCAGCCCCCAATACTTTTAATGCCCTGTAAAACCTTGGAACACGATCGGCATCACTTCCCCTGCAAAGACAAACGACACACCATTTCCATCCGGTGTGATTCAGTATGGTTCCGCCGCTCCATAATGTTTCATCATCGGGGTGAGCTACGATGACGGCTACATTTTTTGATTTTTCATTATCCATTGAACCATTTAATTATCGTTGATTAGTTGTTGCCTGAACGTTCCATCCCTTTTACTTCTTTTTCTATTATGAGCTGACAACTTATCTGTGTTTCTTCAGGGTTTAAATACTTTTCAACAGTCAATCTTGCCATCAGGTAACTAACTGCAGATTCAGCACCCTGATTGAGATTTACATTATTTTCTTCCATCCCGTCATAACATCCGCCGGTATAGGGGTTGTAAACGATTTGATGTAACCTGTTATTTCCTAAAAACCAATCAAATGCTATTTTCATTTTTTGAAAATAGGTGTCCTTCTTGAATGCATCGTAAAAATTGCTCAATGCAAGAATAGTATAAGCAACATCGATTGGCTGTTCCCCAAAAGGGCATTTTTCTGCTCCTTTTTGTAACCAGTTTTTATTAGAAATTACTTCAATCCCGTTTTCATTGAATGTTTTGGATAGTAGGAAATCAAAAGATGACATTGCAATCTTTTTATAAATTGGTTCTCCTATTAACATCCATGCATCTAATACTGCTTCAGGCAAAACACTATTGGCATAAGTCAAAGAATCTTCAAACCAATTCCACTCAGCATCAGATTCATGTTTATACATATCAACCAAACGATTTGCCAGCGTTTTAATAATGCTTAAATTTTCGGATGAGTTAGTTGTACTGTTTAAATAATACAAACCCTTTATTGCAAAGGCCATAGCCCGTGTTGAATGTATTGTTTCCAGGTTAGGCAGAATTTTATGAATAACTGCTTCGGCATCCGATATAATTTCATCCGGCAATGATTTTTTTAAAGAGACTAAATATCCAAGAGCCCAAACAGCCCTTCCATTGGCATCATCAAGGTTGACACTATAGTTTTGTTCAGTAAACGTTTTGTCCTTATCTGCATAATTTAGAAAATTTCCGGAAGGTTGTTGACAATATTTAATAAAATTGAAATATTTTTTGATGTAAATCAAATCCTTTTTAATTCCGGACATTTCATAATGCATACACAACGCAATCAAGGCCCTTGCATTATCATCAAGCGTGTAACCTGAATCAATATCCGGTTGATTGATTTTCGAAAACTGAATAATCCCGATATTGGTTGTCATCCGTTTTATGTGATTAATGTTAATTTCAGGGAGGCTAAAGCGTAAAGGAATCTTTGACACAGATATTTTATTCAACAGCATAGCATGTGCTACAGCAGAATTCTCCCAGGCAGAAGATACTATATTCTGCAAAGTGTTAATGCTTAAAGCATTTCTTAATGGCTCATTGTTTAATAAAAGGATAATGTTTTCGGCTAATTGCCGCAAATCTTTAAAATCAACGATTATGCCCGTATCTTTTGTTAAGACTTCCTTTGCATGTGGAATGGGTGTTGAAATAATTGGACAGGCGCAACTCATGGCATATGAAAAAGTTCCGCTTACTGCCTGGTTGGGGTCAATTGATGTAAACAGATAAATATCGGTAAGTTGTAAATATTCAAGTAATACAGGTGTTGTCAAATAGCTGTTGATGAAAACAACATGATTCTCCAGTTCGTAAAGCTTAACAATCGACTCAAGATATTCACGGTATTTTTCACCTTCGATCTTTACTACCTCTGGATGGGTTTTCCCTATTACCAGAAAAACAATTTCGGGATTTTCCTTAATAATGGCCGGCAAGGCTTCCAAAGTGGTTTCAATACTTTTTCCAGAACTTATCAATCCAAAAGTTGACAAAACTTTTCGACCTTTAAGACCATACTTTTCTTTAAGCAGTTCTTTATTTTCATGAAGAACCAAGTGCGTTCCGTGTGGAATTACAGTTATTTTTGCCGGTAATATGTCATAATCTTCGACTAAAATTTTGGCAGAATTATTGGTCATAACAATAATGGCCTCGCATGCATTCGCGATTCTGTTTACCTTTTCTTTCAATATTACATCTACCTTTGGTAAGACAGTATGAAAAACCATGACTACAGGTTTAATCAGTAAGTATAAAAATTGAAGGAATGCTTCTTCCTGTTTTTGAAAGAAACCATATTCATGCTGGATTAAGACAATTTTAACCGTTTTGTCATTATTGATGGTTTGGGCTAATTGATGATATGCTTCGGAAAGAGAAGTTTTGAGGGTATATTTCACCTCAGCCGGGTAATGAAAAGTAGCTTCACCAGATTCCAATGCACAAACTTTTATGGAGAATGAGCCGCTGAATTTATTATTCAATGCTTTAATCAAATCCTGTGAGTAGGTTGCTATACCGCATTGTCTTGGAGGATATGATGTTAAAAATAAAATTTCGGGGGTGTATTCAATATTTGTTTTCATTTAATTTGTTGGCTCATGAGGCGAAATGTGTGATTGGGTAGCGGACTTGGTAAATATAGTTGATAGTAATCGCACCCCGAAAATATTTTAACGTTGCCAAAAATGATTATCTTTTCATTAATCGAATTAATGGACGTGCAGAAATGCTACGATTTTTTATGCACAATACTGCATCCCCAAGGTTTCAATTGTCCAAAATGTCAATGTACTGTGCAAGACTCGAAGATTCACAGAAGTGACCGTGCACCAATTCTCATCTATGAATGTCCAAATGGGCATTTTTATAACCTCTTTACAAAAACGGTTTGGCAGGGTGCGTATTCTGATTAATTTGAACACTGATTCTGGCCGAACTTGAACACCTAAAACCTAACGCATCGGTGGAAGTGAATTTTTACTCTAAGTGTTCAACTTGGGTCAAGGAATTCATTTTTTTTCGCATAGATTCTCCTTGTAAATTCATCCGGTGGGCGTTGTGCATCAGCCGATCTAAAATGGCATCGGCTAAAGTATTATCACCAATAGATTCATACCATTGTTCTATCGGTAACTGACTGATAATGATGGTTGCCGACTGCTCATAACGATCATCCATTATTTCCATCAAGTCATTTCGGGTGGCGGCATTCAACGGTTCCAAACCCCAATCATCGATGATCAGCACATCCAGACTGGCGATGGCTTTTAACAATTTACTGTAGCTGCCGTCCGCCTTGGCTTGTGTTAAGGCGAGTATCAGGCGTGGTAGCCGGTAATAGCGAACGCTGTAGCCTTTCAGGCAAGCTTGATGACCGAGTGCGCAAGCGATATAAGTTTTGCCGGTACCGCAAGGGCCAGTCAGCAACAGGTTCTGGGCTTTCTTTAACCAGTCACACATCAGCAGCGACGCCATTTGTGACTGCTGCAAGCCCCTGGCAGGTAGATAGTCAATGTCTTTGGCATGAGCCTTAAGTTTGAATTGCGCAGCGCGTGTCAAGCGATCCTGTTTACGCTGATTACGCTCCTGGTCTTCGTGATCGACTAATAATTGCAGGCGTTCCGCAAAGGATAAACCTTCATACGTGCCAGGTTGATCCCGTTGGGTTTGCAGCGCTGAGGCCATGCCGTTTAGTTTCAGTTGGCGTAGCTGGCTAAGGGTAGTTTCAATCATGTTAATGTCCTGTGGTAAGAAAATGTGAGCATTCAGTGCCTTCAAAATCAAGATGATGCAGGCCGTGTTTGCTCAACTCTTTACGGGTTAATGGTTAGTGGAAACTCTTGGCACCACGAATGTTTTCATGGTCTTGAGGCAATAACGAAAGCTGCACCGGCGATATGTCAGGCAGCTTATCCCTGTTGCTTTGCAAAATGGCTTTGACGTTTTTCAATTTGAACAGGGATTCTTTGTTGGCGATTGCGCAGGCTTTATTTAAACGCTCGGAGGCATAAGTTCGGTTGAGGCTCAATAAACCCAGGCAGACACGGTAAGCTTGTTCTGGATGATCCCTACGCTGTAACTGGCCCTTCACCCACACCAGCACCTCAGGTCCTATCGATTGCGCCCAGTTCATTAACCGTCCTGGCGTCCATTGCTGATGCTGAGCATGCTGCTCGGGCATGTGCCCTGGTTCTGTGGTCATGCCTGGATAGAACTTTCGGACATGGGTGGCGATGCGTTTGTTAAGAAAGTAGACCTCAATCAGTTTGTCACCGGCATGCAGCTCCACCTGTTCGCCCACACAGTGATGCGGCACCGAGTACAGATGCTGGTCGTAGATCAGGTGATAATCGATATTGACGCGGGCATTTTTGATGTCGGTGT
>NZ_JAWPOH010000094.1:0-8923 GCF_037671525.1 Methylobacter svalbardensis | reverse complement strand
AAACTTTCCAAATAGGTGCGCTCATCCTCAGTTAAACGCACAATATATTTCTTTGCCAATCTATCGTTCCCCAATAATGTAAAAAACCTACTCTATGGGGATTTTATACGACAAAACAAGACTGACTGAGTACTAGGGTCCTGACGGAAATGTTGCGTTACGTGGGGCCGGAACAAATTAAAGCCATTTTTTTGTCGCATCAAGATCCCGACATCGTCGGCGGCCTATCAACCTGGCTGGAACTGTGTCACTCGCCCGTTTATGTTTCCAGCATCTGGATACGCTTTTTGCCTCATTACGGTTTAAAAGACATGACGCGATTTATCGGCGTACCCAATGAAGGCATGGACTGCGAACCCTCTCCCGGTTTTAAACTAAAAATCGTGCCCGCACATTTTTTGCATTCCGAAGGCCAGATTAACGTATACGATCCGATTTCTAAAATCCTGTTCACCGGCGATATCGGAGCGGCAATGTTGCCCATGGATAAAAATGACGCCTATGTGGACGATTTTTCCAGCCACATCCCCTATATCAAGGGATTTCATCGCCGCTACATGTGCTCCAACAAGGCAATACGCTGTTGGTTGGAGACCATTGCCGACCTGGATATTGAGATGATTGCCCCGCAACACGGCCCGATTTACCGGGGCGCTGCGGTGCAGGATTTCTTAAACTGGCTCAAGGACCTGCAATGCGGCGTCGATATAATGCAGCCCCGCGGACACTTTCCGCTGGAGGACTGAACATGAGTAATTTATCGCACGACTGCATGGATGCAGGAGGTACGACTCCAAGGATGGAGGAGGTAGAATCGCGTCTGGAACAGCAATCGAGAGCAACGCATGGAGCAGTTGCCGAGCCCAATCACCTGGAGGCTTTGCGCTTTAGGATTATCACCCAGATTGCCGAGATTTTAGAAAACCAGATACGCACCCAGCGCTCTGCAACGGATATATCCGAGCTTAATCATAATGTGCATCAGGAGATTATCAGTAAATTGATGACGGCCATGTCCGCTATGGCTGCCGATGACTCCAACGCCATGATTGCGATGATCCCAACGATTACGCATATCATTAATACCTGCACCCGTCTGGATCACAGTCTTGACTTGCTATTCCAACATCGCAGCGAGCAGTGGACGGCTAATGATAGGCACATCAAAAACCTGCTGATAGAATTCAATCAAACCTTGCTTGAGCTGTCTTCTGTTTTGATTGAAAAAGACTTACTGGAGCGGCAAAGTCAGGTGTTGCAGCGTATTATCCTGTCCCACGAACACATCTCGCAATGGAAAGAGTTTGTACAGGAAATTCTGGCGGATTTTTACGCCATTTTCCCGTTTAACTTTTTTTACATCGCCTTTGCCGAAGAACATGGCTTATCGCTGTATTTGTATTATCTAGGTCAGTACACGGATGAAACACGCGCGCAGGCGCGTGGTTTACTGAGTCAACAGATGCTGGAAAGTATCGGACTGCCCCCAAATGCGGCACTGGATATTGAAGAATTTAATATTAATTGCGGGGCTCAAATAAAGCCGGATCTCGATATTAATATGATTAGCGTACCCGTACCCGATCATTCGACCAATTTGGCCGGTTTATTAGGGGTCGCTTACGCCGCTGAAAACAATTTATCAGCACAGGAAGCCAGCGTGATCCGCGCGATACTTGCCGTCATGGTCATGGTAGTGGGTTCCAGCAAGGTGCTATCGCGTACGCTGTTAGAACTTGAATACTACGCCGTACATGATCCCCTTACCGGACTGCACAACCGCCGCCAGTTTAACGATATTTTAAACTACGAAATCGGTCGTTCCGAGCGGCACAAGCATGAGTTCAGCGTACTGATGCTCGACCTGGACGATTTTAAGGATATTAACGATTCCTATGGACATCCCACCGGTGATACAGCACTGTGCTCGATCGCCAATGCGCTGCTTGAACATACGCGCAACGGTGATTTATGCGCCCGCATCGGCGGGGACGAATTTGCCATTATCCTGACAGAAACCGGCCCCGAAGGTGCACGGATAGTTGCCGAAAAAATCGGGGAAGCGCTACGGGAAATGGCCATCACCTCGGCACAAGGCAACCGCTTTCATTTAACCGTCTCCATAGGTGTGAGCAGTTATCCCATCGATGGACAAACCATCGATACCCTGCTGGAGGGCGTCGACGCCGCCATGTACAAAGCCAAGGACATGGGTAAAGACGGCGTCTGCGCCTTTGATGCAACGGAAACACGCATCAGTATTCGCGAGACCCGCGATAATGCGGAAAATCTGCGCGAGGCATTAAAAGAAGGCCGGATTATTCCCTATTATCAATCGATAGTTAACTGCCAGACCGGTGAACTCTATGCCTTTGAAACGCTGGCCCGACTTAAATCGCCAACAGGAGAGACAACTTCGGCGGCGATGTTTATCGAAACCATTGACAAATATGGCCTAGCGCGTGATCTCGACCTCGCCATGATCAACAATTCTTTTGCCGCTAAACGCGCTGCCATGGATGCCAACCGCCCGGAAGCGAATGCGAAAATTTTCATCAATTTATCGGTACAGGAAATTCAAGGCCGTGGCATTTTAGGTTACGCCGAAGAACTCTGCCAACAACTGGAACTCCCCCCGGAAAACATTGTTTTTGAATTGCTGGAACGCGACGCGATTGGCGACATGACCAACATGCGCCGGTTTCTGACCAATCTGCGTCGTAAAGGTTTCGCCTTTGCGCTGGACGATTTCGGTACAGGTTATAACTCGTTTCATTATTTGCGTGAATTACACTTTGAATACGTCAAAATTGACGGTGCCTTTGTGCGTAACATACTGAGCTCTAAAGTGGACTATGCCTTGGTACATAACTTGTCGCGATTGTGCCAGGACATCGACATTCTCACTGTTGCCGAATTTGTCGAAAATCAGGAAATTTGGGAGGCACTGAAAGACATGGGCATCAATTACGCCCAAGGCTACCATATCGGCATGCCGCTGCCTGAGATGCAGCTGCCTTTGAAAAAATAAGGTGAATGAGTTCTGAATCTAGCCATACTGCTTTCAATTTCGTTGTATTACCTCTTTTCGTAACCCAACACATTACCGCGGCATGGTATATGTTGAGTTAGAAAAGCATCAACCCAATCTACGGGTTAATCAGCTTAATCCCATTTTTATCGACAGTGATTAATTGTTGCTTATACAATGCGCCAATGGCCTGTTTGAATACTTTTTTACTGACTCCGAACGCGGCATAAATGGCTTCCGGCGGGCTTTTATCGCTCAGCAGCAACTCGCCGTTATTGGCTTTCAGCTTGGCGATAATGCTGTTGGTAAGCGATACCACCTTGGCGTATCCCGGCTGGTGCAAACTCAGGTCAATCTTATGATCTTCCCGTATCTGCTTAATGTAACCGTCCAATTTTTGGCCTTTTTTGACCGGCTGATACAACTCGTTTTGATACAACATGCCCCAATGGCTGTTGTTGATAATGGCTTTGATGCCCAGATCAGAAGCGTCGGCTATGATCAGCGACACTTTTTGGCCGACTTCAAAATCGACCGATTCATCGCTGAGTAATTTATCAATCTTGGTGGTTGCGGCAATGCGGTTTTGCTCGTCAAGAAATACCTTAACCAGATAAGACCGTCCTACTTCCATCTCATGGTATTGCTCGCTAAAAGGCACCAGCAAATCTTTAGGCAGGCCCCACTCCAGAAATGCACCGACATAATTGAGTGACACCACTTTCATCCAGGCTATATCACCCACTTCGGCCAAGGGCTTTTTGCTGGTGGCAGCCAGATGACCCTCCGAATCCACGTAAACAAATACGTCCAGGCTATCACCAACCTGGCAGTTTGCGGGCAGTCTTCTGTCCGCCAGCCGCACTTTTCCCGAGGTTCCGTCATCAAGATAGACATCAGCACCTTGTTGTTTAACGACTTTCAGTTTATTTATTTTGCCGATATTTATCATAATTTATTGGGTAGATTTGAGTTTAATATGCATCGCAATAAGCATTCAACATCAACTGGTAACTGAAGTGAAATATTGTCCACGAAAAGCACGAAAGACACGAAAGACACGAAAATGTTTTAATAGAGCATTCCGTTCAACTGTTGCTATGGAAGTTTCACAAACACAGCATCGCCTTATACATCTGGCAAAGCTCTTTTTGTACCCATACTCCATCCATTTTTCGTGCTTTTCGTGTCTTTCGTGGACAGAAAAAATCAACTGGTAATCACAAACCTCACCGCATCCAGTCTTAACTGCGCGGCCTGGATGTTTTCATGCGCCAGCATGGTCATATCCTTTAGCTGCTCAATTTCTTCGGTTCTGATACTCGGATTCACTTTTTTCAATCTGACCAGACGCTTGATCTCATTGCTTAGCGATTCCAACATCGCTTGAGTCGCCTGGTCGACTAACGCTTGCATGTCGGCTTTGGCTTTTTTCTCAGCCATACCCAATATATTAATAAGGTGCGATCGCTGGCTGTTCAAAAAAATAATGATTCTGTGCTTATCAAACTTGATGCCGGCTTCAACCAAGTCACGGTGGTCGATGTCCGCACTGACATCCTTTTGGTTTTGATCGATCAATACCCGAATCGGGGTAGGCGGCAGAAACCGGCCAATCTGTAATTCGGCAGGCGCGCTACATTCGACAATAAACAAACACTCCAGAAAAAACTGTCCGGCTTTAAAATCGCTATGCTTGATCACACTGATCGCGGCGTTGCCGGTCTCAGAGGACAGCACCATATCCATCGATGCGGTGACCAACGGATGTTCCCAAGTCATGAACTGCATATCTTCCCGCGCCAGAGCAATCTGCCGGTCAGTGGTGATGGTCATGCCGTCTTCCGTTAATCCGGGAAAATGCGAGACACGCAAATGACCGCTGGGACGAATAATAAAGCAATCCGGTGAATGGAACTCGGTATCTACGCCATAACATTCAAAGACATCTTCCATGTAAGGCCAAAGCACACCTTCCTTCTCGTAGGCACTCATCTGCTCGATAAGTTCATCGGCCAATTCCTTGCGACAGGAATTCAACTCCAGCAATTGATCGCGACCATTATGCATTTGCGTTTCAAGTTCGGCACTGAGCGTTTGGGTCTTGGCTATAAGGACATCAATATCGGCTGGGTTTTTACTAGCCAAAACAGCCGCCAGCTCATCGTGCAACAAATCCGCAACCCGTTGGGCCGATGAACTGTTGCAGGCAAACGCATTCAGGCCTTCATCATACCAGCGATACAACACCGCATTATCAGTATGCTCCAGATACGGCACATGAATCTGGATAATATGTTTCTGGCCGATACGATCCAGACGACCTATGCGTTGCTGC
This sequence comes from Methylobacter svalbardensis, assembly GCF_037671525.1. NCBI lineage: Bacteria > Pseudomonadati > Pseudomonadota > Gammaproteobacteria > Methylococcales > Methylococcaceae > Methylobacter > Methylobacter svalbardensis. Next base: position 3,554 of record NZ_JAWPOH010000094.1, on the reverse strand, counting down.
AATAAATCGGGATTGGTCGGCAAATCCAGCAGGATCAAATGATGCACAAACTGGAAATTCCGGCCTTCACTGCCGATTTCAGAGCAAATCAATAGCCGTGCCGCACTTTCCGGATCGGCAAAATAAGCCGCCGCCCGGTCGCGCTCGATAATACTCATACCCTCATGAAACACCGCCGACGCGATACCGGCGCGGTTTTTCAGGACTTGCTCCAAATCAATCGCGGTTTGTGCCTGTTTACAGATCACCAACGCTTTTTGACCGGCCAGCTGTTTGACCTTGTCCACCAGCCATAAGTAGCGCGGGTCTTGTTGCAAGTCATCGGCATTTGCTTGCCCGGTCAAGGCATAACCATAACGCTCCCGATCGGGAAAACCCTGCACGGTTTGCCGGGAATTCCTAAATAAAATCCGTCCGGTGCCATGATGATCAAGCAGCACATTAACCAGCGCATCTCGCGCCGCCGCCGATTGTTCAGGATCGTTCAGGTTTTTCAGCAAGCTCTCGACATTGTCATCTTTCAGCAGTGCGGTTAAATGTTGCTGCGCCTCTTCATTCAGTACTTCCTCCGCCAGCAACAACTTCGCCGCATGAGCCACCGGCTCAAACAAGCGCTCTTCTTCGACAAAAGCGGCAAAACTGTAAAAGCGGTCGGGATCGAGCAATCTTAATCGGGCAAAATGACTTTCCTTGCCTAATTGCTCCGGGGTCGCCGTCAATAAAATAAGGCTGGGGGAAACCGATCCAAGTTGTTCGACAAACAGGTAGTCAGTACTGGGTGCGAGTTCGCTCCATTCCAGATGGTGCGCTTCGTCGACAATAACCATATCCCAACCCGCAGCTATGGCCTGTTGTTGGCGACGCGGATAATTGGAAAAAAAGCCCTGACTGCATAGAATCAATTGTTCGGTTAAGAACGGATTATCGGCAGCGACGTCAGCTTCACCCGCTTCAGCAAGCATGTCGTCTTCGGCATAAGTGTCGACACAGCGCGCCTCGTCAAAAATACTAAAGCGCAGGTTAAAGCGCCGTAGCATTTCGACCAGCCATTGATGCAGCAGCGTTTCCGGCACGATAATCAACACTCGGTTGCTCAAGCCGTTAATCAGCCGATGGTGCAAAATCAAACCGGCTTCGATGGTTTTACCCAAGCCCACTTCATCGGCCAGCATGATTCGCGGTGCCGACCGGTTAGCCGATTCATGCGCAATAAATAACTGATGCGGAATCAGCGATGCACGACCGCCCAGCAAGCCTTTAACCGGCGATTGTTGATGCTGTTGCAATCTGAGCCAGGTTTCATAACGCAACAAAAACCAGGCAGAAGGATCGACTTGCCCGATAAACAACCGATCCTGAGGCTTGTTAAATTGGATGTGATGATTCAGCTCCACCTCATCCAGCTGAACTTCGTGTCCATCCTCGTCCTTACCCACATAAGTAATCAAGCCGTCCTGCTCAGTTAAACCGGTGACGGTCACTTTATCTTCGTCAATCGACTCAATAACGTCGCCTACCGAAAACCGGACGCGCGTTAACGGCGCGTTATCTTGCGCATACATACGCTTTTCGTCACAAGCCAGAAAAAGCACCGTGACCCGCTTGTGCGCCACCTCAAGAATAAGACCTAAACCGAGCTCCGACTCGGTATTACTAATCCAGCGTTGGCCGGGGATAAACTGTTCCATTTTATTCGCTATATTAAATAATCGTTATAAGTCAATCAATTAAAGAGATACTATATGTTTCTGATAGAGTCTCTCAATGATCCAAATCGAAACAATTCTACTATAAATCAATCCACCAGACGCAAAAAAGCCTACACAAGGCAGGCTGTATTGAGTGGGAGTTTTTTATTGTCTACATAACATACTCCCAAACTGACTTATTATTGGTAAAGCAGGGCGGGGTTCTGAAAACCAGGTGCCTTTGAGGGTGTTTTGCTGCGGTAACCGAGGCAGGTTGCTATAGTCGGCGTTCGCAAATCCAAAGACATGCGGGAACTCCTTTGGATCAACACTATCTTAGGCAATCTCAAGACCAGGCTTGGAGGTGCATACCTGCTAATCAGGAAGTTTCTTGATCCATTGGCTTACACCTTGATCAATTTGAGCCAGCGCAGACTCAAAAGCTTTTAGATCCAATTGGTAGGGATCGGGGATGTCATGCCCACCCCATTCACCCAATCTAAAAACCTTCCCTTTGGCACTTGGCTCCCTAGCTTCGATATCCATTTTATGAGCCAACTCCATAACCAGAATTAGATCAGCCCTTCGAATCATTTCATTATTTAACTGGCAAGCACGATGCGAGGAAATATCCAATCCTCTTGCCATCATAAGCTGAATCGCCTTTGCATCGGCTTTGTGACCAACCAAAGCTCCGATTCCCGCAGAACTAACATGATAAGTTTTAGAAAGAGCATCTTTAAGAATTGCTTCCGCCATGGGGCTGCGGCATATGTTACCTACACAAACAACCAGTATGTTATTGAACAAAAGTGATATATCCTTTTATTTGGTTGACGACCCTTTGAGCGGTTCACATTTTCAAGCCTCCGGCTTTGCCGGAGGTTTTTGACTGAAAGGCAAGAAATTGACGTTCTTATCGAATCAGTTTTTACTGCTCCCGCAGCCGTTTAATTCCATAAAGCCTTGTCCGGCATGCGTTCCCGTGACTTGAACAGCCTTTTCCTCATAGATATTACGAATTATAAATATAGCATTGAACTCACCGTCGTTCAAGATACTTGTGGCTATTACGGCGATGCTTATACCAAGGATTGTTATTTGCCATTCGACTGGCTAGCTAATACCTGTTTTATTACTGACTCATTTTTTACTTTTGTTTAGTGAAAAATCGCTACTCGCGAATATTTCAGTTTTACCGTTTTGGGTAATGCTACCGGTATAAAGTAATGGCCTATCGGATTTGTCTCGCCATTGATAAATCATGATGTCGTTATTGCTCTAAAGCTCTAGACCGAACCAATCCTAGGATAATTGAGCCGTTGAAAGTTTTGGGTTTAGCGGTTTTACCCTTGAACTTGAGCAAATCCACGCGGCTATTTAAAGCGGACCCCATAGTCCTAAAGTATTGCCTGCGACTAATGAAAAGTCACCATTAATCAGGACAACATAATGACTTGTATAGGAAAATATAATTGTCATGCAATGATAGCCGGCAATTCAAAAGCGATAAAAGCATGACTATATTGCGATTAAAACATAATAATCAGAACTACTTCACAATCTTTATCAGGCTTATGCTGTAAAAAGTGATCACATTGAAATACTGAAACAAAAACAAAAATGGCCACCCAATTTATCCTGATTGATCGCGATACACCCTATAAAGCATCTCCTTACACACAAGTTGTTAAGATTTAGTAAAGTAGAATCATTTTAGCTATGAATTGGGCAAATAGAGAATTTCGTAATTTAGATTTAGGTGATAAACGACTAAAGAATAGAGCCATAAAGCTAATCGAAAACCTAGCCAAGTCGCCAAAATCAAGCATACCTGAATCATGTCAAGGTTGGGCAGAGACGCAA
>NZ_JAWPOH010000093.1:0-8979 GCF_037671525.1 Methylobacter svalbardensis | reverse complement strand
CGACTACAGATTCAAACGTTTATAATTTCTTATCTACGTAAGTTCTCATGTCGACTATTTATTACAAACGTAAATAGCTCGTCACAAGCACCCACACAAATTATTTTGATCAGATTTTTAAAGAGCGCCGGAGTAAACCCCGGTTGAGCTGGACAATTATACAGAGCCAATTCAGTTTGTCAACACCCTGTTAACTTTGTTTTTCTTGCCGTCCTTGTCGAAGTCGTTTACCGAACCTCGAAGAAGCCGACCATTATAACCTACTCAGTCCGCTTGTCAACATCCTGTTAACTTTTGTTTCTTGCTGCGTCTCTGCCAGGGCGTTTACCCCGGAAGAGCTGCGTATTATACAACGCCTTTTCATAAGGTCAAGCAGATATCTTAACTCGCGCAAATTTTCTTTTTCCTACTTGATAAACATGTTGAGTGCCTGTCGGAATCTCCATTTTTTGATCGGAAACCTTTTCTCCGTCAATTTTTACCGCACCCTGTTTTATCATACGATTAGCTTCTGATGTGCTCTCCGTCAATCCGGAATCTTTCAATATATTCGCTATACAGTGACTTGCACCATCAATCTTTAATTCCAGCTCATCCATTTCATCAGGTATCGCGCCACGTTGAAATCTGGCTTCAAAATTTTCCAACGCCTTGACCGCAGCAGCAGCATCATGAAACCTTTCTATCATTTCCTGAGCCAACTTTACTTTATAATTCCTCGGATTGGCGCCTTGCTTACACTCCTCTGCCCATAACTCTATCTCAGTCATGGGACGAAAACTCAGCAGTTCAAAATAACGCCACATCAACTCATCTGTTATGGACATGAGCTTGCCGAACATATCATCGGCAGAGTCAGCTATCCCAACATAATTATTGAGTGACTTGGACATTTTTTGCACGCCATCCAACCCCTCTAATATAGGCATAGTCATAACAACTTGAGGCTTTTGTCCAAAAGCCTCTTGCAACTGGCGTCCAACCAGCAGGTTAAACTTCTGATCCGTGCCACCTAACTCCACATCGGCTTTCATCGCCACCGAATCGTAACCTTGTATTAATGGATATAAGAATTCATGTATTGCAATGGGCTGTCCACCCTTAAAGCGCTTGCTAAAATCATCTCGTTCCAGCATTCTGGCTACGGTATGTTTTGCAGCCAGCTGAATTAAATCAGCTGGTGACATTGCGTTCATCCAACTTGAATTGAACATCACCAGCGTTTTAGTCGGATCCAGGATTTTAAATATCTGCTCTTCATAGGTTCTTGCATTATCAATCACCGCATCCCGAGTCAATGGCTTCCGCGTAACATTTTTCCCGGTTGGATCGCCGATCATCCCGGTAAAATCGCCAATCAGGAACAATACCTCATGCCCGAGATCTTGAAACTGCTTCAACTTATTAATCAGAACAGTATGTCCCAAATGCAAATCAGGGGCAGTTGGGTCAAAACCCGCCTTAATGCGAAGAGACCGCCCCTCTTCCAGCTTTTTAATTAATTCTTGCTTGATTAAAACCTCGTCAGTCCCTCTAAGCAGGTGTGCCAATACGTCCTCTTGCAATTTCCTTCTCCAACTATTTACAAATGATTCATTATAGAATCAATAATCAACTCCCTGAATAAAAACTTTGCCTAGCCTAAAATTGGTAAAAACTGTTAAAACCACTTAAAATGAAACTATAAATTCATTAATTTTTATGATTTACGTAAATTTCAATTATTTAGCCTAGTGAAAAAAAAAATCTATACATCCATGCTCTTTGGAATTAGCGTAGCCTTTTCGGTAGCCGGCCACACTCAGACAAAACCCATCAGCAAAAGCACAACAGCCAGAACGGTTCATACTGCCACTGTTCAGTCAAAACACACCAAGACAGTTAACAAGAAAAGTATCGCAGCTGCAGTTAAATCGACACCAAACAGTAAAAAAACCGCCGTCATATCGAAGTCTGCTAACAAAAAAAATGCAATCACTGCAAACAAGACAGCTACGGCAAAAAAATCTATTACAAAAAAACAAGCGGTTATCTCAACCAAACTAAAAAACAGAAAACACCCCGTTGCCGCCAAATCCGCGAGAAACAACAAGGCACTCATTGCCACCAAGTCAAAACATAACAAACAAGCCATTGCCTCGGCCAAATTGAAGCACACATCTCACCCTGTTGTTACTTTTGAACCTGCGCGTAGAAAACATATCGTTATTGCTTCAAAATCGCTGCAACCCGCACTAACCCACAAAGAACGGCAAAAGCACGTACCTACCGAACTGAATCTGGGCAACACCGGAGCAGATCGAATTATCCAGCCAAATAATGATAAACAATCACATCCAATCACCTTCGATCGCTCACAAACGACAAAAACCAACACGGCTCACGTCTCTATAGAGACCTCTTTATTTCTCGACGGACTCGAAGTCGGTTTATCAAAAGAGCTAATCCTGCAACTGACGGATATATTTGCATGGGACATTGATTTTGCCACCAATCTACGTCCTGGCGATCAATTCACGATTGTTTATGGCAAAAAAATAGTTAATGGCACAGAGACCGATAGTGATGAAATTATTGCCGCCGAATTCGTTAATCAAGGGTCATCATACACAGCGATAAGATATATAAATGAATCCGGCACAACCAGTTACTACTCGCCTGACGGACAATCCATGCAAAGGGCGTTTTTAAGCACGCCTGTTGATTTCATAAAAATCAGCTCCCATTTTGACATGTACCGTAAGCATCCCATCCTGAACAGAATTCGGGCTCATAAAGGCATTGATTATGCAGCAAGAACCGGCACACCTGTAAAAACAACCGGGGATGGAATTGTTACCTTCAGTGGACGCAAAGGCGCTTATGGGCAAGTCGTAATTATTCAACATAACGATCACTATGAAACGCTTTATGCCCATATGTCCGGCTTCAAAAAAGGCTTAACCGCCGGCAATCATGTTAAGCAAGGTGATGTTATTGGCTATGTGGGCCAGTCCGGCCTAGCTACAGGCCCCCATTTGCATTATGAGTTTCATGTCGATGGACTTTATCGCGATCCGGAAACCGTCAAGATACCGCATTCAATGCCTATCAGTAGCGCATTACTGACTGACTTTAAAGCGCAAACCCAACCGTTTTATGCTCAGCTTAATCAGACCAAAGCCAAGAGTTTATTTGCAAAAAACCAGGAGACTATTGCTCCCGACATTGCCCTACCTCCTGCATCCATACGATCATCTCGTTACGATTAACTCAAGCAATGCCCGAACTTTATATTGGACTCATGTCCGGAACCAGCCTGGATGGCATTGACGCGGCTCTTGTTGATTTCAAAGACAACAAAGTCGAGCTGATCGAATTTGAATACCTGCCTTTTTCCGACGAAATTCAAAGTACAATCCAGCGACTCAGCAAGCCTGACGCGCTAATTTCGCTCAAAGAATATGGCGCTATGGACGCCCGGCTTGGTCACTTATTCGCAGAGTCTGTTAATACCTTGCTGGCTAAAGCCGATATTCCCGCTTCAGCAGTCAATGCCATCGGCAGTCATGGACTAACCATCTACCATGCGCCCGAGATAAAATTCCCTTTTTCCCTGCAAATCGGCGACCCCAACATAATTGCCGAAAAAACCGGCATTACTACCGTGGCTGATTTCAGACGCAGGGATATTGCAGCCCACGGTCAAGGCGCGCCGCTGGTTCCGGCTTTTCATCAAGCCGCCTTCCATCACCCGAATGAACATCGCTGCATCGTCAATATCGGCGGCATCGCCAACATTACCGTCTTGCCTAAACATCAACACACAGACGTTATCGGCTTCGATACCGGACCCGGCAACACCTTAATGGATTTATGGATCAAACTGCACCGGAACCAGTCGTACGATAAAAACGGTGCATGGGCAAAAACAGGCAAAATCGATCATGACTTGGTGGCGCTGTTAGAACAAGACGCTTATTTCAATACCGCCCCGCCGAAAAGCACCGGCAAAGAGTATTTTTCGCTGCCCTGGATTTATCAATACGTCGACGCATTCAGTTACAACGCCGAAGACATACAGGCCAGCTTATGTTTTATAACGGCGATAACAATTTGCGATGCGATCAAAAAGTACGCACCGGCTACCGAGCGGGTATTGATTTGCGGCGGTGGCATTCATAATGGCTATTTGCTGGAGCTTATCCAACGAAACATTGGATGCCCTGTCGAATCAACAGAGCGGTACGGCCTTCATCCAGATCATGTCGAGGCGATGGCTTTTGCGTGGTTAGCCAGACAAACGTCAAACAATCTGCCGGGCAATCTTAAAGAAGTAACGGGAGCGCTTAACTCTGTAATTCTTGGGGGGGTTTATCAGCGCAACAAAAAGGGCGCAGCTTCCGCTCCCTGCTTACGCTAAGCGCCTACATCCCTGTAGGCGACATCCTGTCGCCCAACGAGGGGGAGAAACTATGCGGAAAAAGAAGACCCGCAACCACAGGTAGTGGTTGCATTAGGATTACGGATAACAAACTGAGCGCCCGACAAATCTTCTTTATAATCGATTTCAGCACCGGTTAAATATTGAATGCTCATCGAGTCAATCAATACCGTAACACCGCCGTTTTCAACGCGGGTATCATCTTCATTGACTTCTTCATCAAAAGTAAAGCCATATTGAAACCCTGAACAACCGCCGCCTGAAACATAAACTCTCAGCTTCAGATTATCGTTACCCTCCTCAGCTATTAATTCACCCACCTTAGAAGCGGCGCTATCAGTAAAAACTATCGGATTAGACATACATTTACACTATAAAAAATGGAGTTGGAATAAATTATGACTATACCCAGCTTTTTAGTCAAGAATTATGAATACGGGTGAAAATGATTATTTGCCCCTACGGATAAAGCGCAACAGTCTTTAATCCCGAGCCTTCCTGTAGCCCGAACATCAGATTCATATTTTGCACCGCCTGCCCCGACGCGCCCTTAACCAGGTTATCAATCACCGATAACACCACAATGGTTTGACCGCCTTGCGGCTGATGGATCGAAATCTGGCAGTTATTACTGCCGCGGACATTCCGGGTATCAGGATGCGAGCCTAGCGGCAGCACATCGACAAATGTTTCGCTGGCGTATCTTTGCTCATATAAGGCCTGCACATCGTCCAGATTGCCATGCGCCTGACCATATAAGGTAGCGTGTATCCCACGAATCATCGGCGTTAAATGCGGCACAAAGGTCAGTCCGACCGATTTACCGGCCACCAACTCAAGCCCCTGTACAATTTCCGGCAGATGCCGATGCCCGCCAACCGCATAAGCTTTAAAACTCTCGCCGGTTTCGCTCATTAACGCCGCCAACTCCGCTTTACGCCCTGCCCCGCTGACACCGGATTTAACATCGGCAATTAAATGCTTAACATCGACCAAATCGTTTTCAAGCAACGGCAAAAAACCCAGCTGTACGGCGGTTGGATAGCAACCTGGGCAAGCGATCAAATGACTCTGTTTAATCGCCTCACGGTTCACTTCCGGCAAGCCGTAAACCGCCTCGGCGATCAAATCGGGACACGCGTGCTCCATGCCGTACCACTTGCTCCACTCCTTGGCGTCTTTCAGCCTGAAATCGGCGGACAGGTCGATCACTTTTACCCCGCGCGCCAACAACTGCTCTGCCATCATCATCGCCGTACCGTTTGGTGTCGCAAAAAACACCACATCGCACCCGGCCAAGGTTTCGACTTCGGGCAAACTGAATACCGTATTGATAGCGCCGCGCAAGCTCGGATAAAGCGCATCCACCCTAAGCCCGGCATCGGCGCGTGACGTGACGACCGACACCTCAACGTCCGCATGCAACGCCAAAATCCGCAATAGCTCAACACCGGTATATCCGGTTCCGCCCACAATACCTGCACGAATCATCTGTTTTATCCTACCCACACATTGTTTATGAAAATAACTGGAGCCTATAATAACCGCAACTCAGCTTATTGACGATATTGTAACGATGCCGCTACCTGCACAGATGCTTGCCATTGAAATTGAAAACGGGGCTTTAAAACCGGTTCAGCGCGCCATACCCACGCCGTCAGCCAACCAGGTGTTGATTAAGGTCGCGGCCGCCGGCGTCAATCGACCCGATGTGATGCAGCGCAAAGGCCTGTATCCGGCCCCGCCCGACGCATCCGACATTCCGGGACTTGAAGTTGCCGGAACCATTGTTGCGTTAGGCGACAACATCAGCTCTTTCAATGCAGGCGACCGAGTCTGCGCACTGGTGACCGGCGGCGGTTACGCCGAATACTGCCTCGCCTCGGCTGCGTTATGCTTACCCATACCGGAAGGCTTGTCTTTCACTCAGGCCGCCGCATTGCCGGAAACTTTCTTTACCGTGTGGAGCAATGTCTTCGACCGCGCACATTTGCAGCCGGGCGAAACATTGCTGGTTCATGGCGGCAGCAGCGGCATAGGCACAACAGCAATACAACTGGCCAAAGCCTTTAACGCCAAAGTCATCGTCACCGCAGGCTCAACAGCCAAATGCGAGTTCTGCCTGCAACTGGGCGCCGATGCCGCGATCAACTACAAGGAACAGGATTTTGTCGAAGACATCAAACGGCTCACCGACAACAAAGGCGTCGATGTTATCCTGGACATGATCGGCGGCGACTATTTCCCGCGCAATATAAAATGTATGGCCGATGACGCCCGACTGGTGCAAATCGCCGTTCAAATGGGCCCGAAAACCGAACTAAACCTGCTGCCCGTCATGCTTAAACGACTCACCATTACCGGCTCCACCTTAAGAGCCCGAGACGATGCCTTTAAAGCGGCAATCGCCGACAAGTTGCTTGAAAACGTCTGGCCTTTATTAGCATCCGGCAACATCAAACCGGTTATACATTCAACTTTTGCGCTCACCGATGCCGCAAAAGCCCATCAACTCATGGAAAGCAGCCGACACATCGGCAAAATCATCTTAACGGTATAAAACTATGACCTACACCACCCTAATTTCCGCAGCAACACTCCAGCAACAGCTTAAGCATCCCGACTGGGTAATCGTTGACTGCCGCTTTTCATTAGCGGATACCGAAGCCGGTGCCAAAGCCTATCGACACGGACATATCCCCAATGCCCGTTACGCTCATCTGGACAAAGACTTGTCTTCGGCGATTACCGATTTTACCGGCCGCCATCCATTGCCCGACTTTGCGTTATTGGCAAAAAAACTGGGCGACTGGGGTATCGATAACAACTCACAGGTTGTTATTTATGACGATGCAGGCGGCGCTTTTGCAGGCCGTCTCTGGTGGTTATTGCGTTGCATGGGACATGATAAAGTTGCCGTATTGGATGGCGGCATCAAGCACTGGCAAAAACAAGGTCTGCCCATCACCACAACCTTGCCCACAACCAAGCCCACAACGTTCAGACCGTACCTGAACGATGCCGCTTGGCTTAATGCCGTACAGGTGCAAAACAGCCTGGCCCAAAAATCCATTTGCCTGATCGATGCCAGGACGCCTGAACGCTATCGCGGCGAACAAGAACCCATCGACCCGGTTGCAGGCCATATTCCCTACGCATTAAACCGGGCCTTTCAATTAAACCTGGACAGCAACGGCTTATTTTTATCGGCAGAACAATTGCGCGATCAGTTTAAACAGCTTATCGGCGCTACCGCACCCGAGCAAGTCGTTCATTATTGCGGCTCCGGCGTCACCGCCTGCCATAATTTACTGGCAATGGAACATGCAGGATTAACCGGCTCCAAACTTTATTCGGGATCGTGGAGCGAGTGGATCAGGAATAAAAACAGGGCGGTTGCGAAAGGGTGAATGGTACGCGAAGCATACCATGCATCAAATTGCCGAGTGTAGGGCGTGCCGCGCGGCGCCACAACATGCAGCAAAAAAGGCGCACACAGCGCGCCCTACTCGTCTACAAGACTTTGGGATAAACTATGCATAACAATGTTAACGGAATTCGTACCAGCTTATGATTCGGAATTTAGCGATTAACTTGCGAGGTTAATATATGAATACAGCAGAAAAAATTTATCAAGGCGTGCAAGATTTTCCAGAGCCTTTGGCTTTAGAAGTGTTGCATTATGTCGAGTTTTTAAGATTAAAAAACCAAGCTTCGCTAGACCTTGAATTAGAACAAAAAATCCAGCAAGGGATTGATCAAGCAAATCAGGGGTTAGGAATAACGATTGATGATGATTATGTTAATCAATTAAATCTAAGAGTCCAGCAGCGACTTCAAATAGCGGATGAATGAATATCAAATAAAAATCATGCCCCAAGCTGATGAAGAATTAGAAGATATTGCTTATTTCATTGCCTTGGATAATCCGCTGACGAGTAAAAAATTTGTAGCGAAACTGGTAGCGGCATTTAACAAGGTGCTGAAAAGTTTTCCTGAAAGCGGTTTGGTTTATAAAGATGATATTAGGCAATTTTCTTATGAAGGATATACGGCTTTTTATCGGGTAAATACTTTAAAAAAGCAGGTTGAGATTTTGCATCTTGTTAACTTAACCAAACCGTTATCTGCACGAAATATTAGGTTTTAATTCCTTACAAAAACACCGCTTTTTCAGTCCTGAGAAAGTACCTGTTCTGCTTTTAACTTTACGGGCGCATCCTCACCAACTGCGATAGGTGCGTCTCCAGACCATAGCACCGCGTACTGTCCCAGTCGCCGCTTGCGCTCCAAGGTATTTGCAACAGCTTGACGTAAACAGTCGAGCATAGCTTGCGTTTCCGGACTTGGAGTTAGGGGCGTTTGAACACTCATAGTTGAGCCTCTTGTTGTAAAAGTTGAAAAAAATCGTGATTAAATACTAGTACTAAGTCAGTCTTGTTTTGTCGTATAAAATCCCCATAGAGTAGGTTTTTTACATTATTGGGGAACGATAGATTGGCAAAGAAATATATTGTGCGTTTAACTGAGGATGAGCGCACCTATTTGGAAAGTTT
>NZ_JAWPOH010000092.1:0-9505 GCF_037671525.1 Methylobacter svalbardensis | reverse complement strand
TCATTCTGCATTTCCAGTTCGATCTGGAGTACTTGGAGTTCATGCGGTAATTTTTCGGCAGTGCAATTCACTAATGTTGTTACAGGTGCATGGCAGAGCCGCGCCTCAGCAGCTGCTCGTAATGTATCATTATCCATATAACCTCATCTGCTTGGCTGCTATTAGATAACTTTTGTCAAAGTATAGCATCTAACTTTTTTCAATATCCTTCTTGATCTCACCATAGCCCTTCTGAACCTTGCCGACATTCTTTTGGACTTTTCCTTCTTCCTTCATTTTTTTGTCGTCAAGCACCACGCCAGTGGCTTCCTTAACTTTACCCTGGGTTTCGCCGACTCGGCCTTCTACTTGATCTTTGTTCATAGGAGGGGTCGCCTCTTGGCTTTCTTCAGCATAAACGCCAAACGAGCAGAATATCAAAACGATGGATGCAAATAGGCCGGTGAGTTTCATGTTAGTAAGTTTCATGTTCATTTCCTGTCGCTCAACTACTAGGCATTCTGTTATCTGATTGCCCATCTCAATAATAACTATCGAGAAAATTTCTGAAACCCCGTGAATTATTTCAATAAATCGTGCTTATCCGGTTGTCGCACACACCAAGATGGAAACTCCACTTTCGTTCCAAATTCGCGGCAAAACCGACGCAACATCGGTCTGCTAATCATGAAAATAGAGCCGGCACTCCACTTTCTGCTTAAAAAAAGGCATGTGTTTTTTGTTGTGTGTGTTAACCGGATAAGCACGCAATAAATTAGTTTGTTTGTTTCGAACAATGCGTATGCGCGACATTAAAGTCGACTTTCCCATTGGCTTCTTTATCCATGCAAAGCCAATACGTTAGTGGTTTCAATTCCGTTTTGCACGAATCAGATAGTGACGCTACCGCAGTTTTGCCCGTCTCTTTGGCCCTTTCCTGTTGTTCGAAGCGCTGAGTAGCGCGTAAGCAGATATTGAAGGCTTCGCTTTGCTCATCGACAGAGTCTGCACTACGGGTTTCATCAACTCGGCCTTTTATTTGGTCTTTGTTCATATGGGTTTCCTCTTTGGTTTCTTCAGCATAAGCGCCAAATGAGCAAACAAGCAGAGCCAGGATTGCTGATAAACCGATGGTTTTCATTTGGTTGATTTTCATATTTATATCCTGTGATAAAGTTATTTACGAATGTCTTGAAGAGCTGTTAGTCTGGAAAGGGCAGCTCAGCTCAGCACGGCACGTTTTATTTGCTTTTTTTAATATCGTCCTTAAGATCACCAAAGCCCGTTTTGACTTTACCAATTTTTTTTTCGACATTGCCTTCCAGCTCCATCTCATCGTCGTTCAGTATCTTGCCGGTGACTTCCTTAACTTTACCTTTGGCTTCTTCGACTCTGCCTTTTACTTGATCTTTGTTCATGATTTTCTCCTGATAATTATATAGTCATGACTAGATAGCCATGAGAAAAGCGTGGGATGAAGCTCCCTAACGCCCACATGAAAAATTACAGATAAAACCGAAGGTCGTCGGTACGGTAGCGAACAAAAAGCTATTGGGACTGCAAGATGATCTTGAAATATCTGAGCTAACCGAAGTGTAACCCTACATTCTATTCAGGTGAGCGGCCGCTTTCGAGGGGCGCTTTTCATGATGATCTCCAATTGAAAATCCACAAAAAATCATTTTATGAAAAAGAAATAAAAAATTCCATAATTAACGATGACATAGCCTAAAATTTAGAGCAGATAACGACCTTCTCTTGCCTTAATCTATCCCTCCCGAACTCAGGTTAAATAGAATCAACTCAGCTTTTCTCCAGTTGGATTTTAAGCGCGTATTTTTCACGGTCGATTTCTCCCCGGGTACGGATACCAAGCCGGCGTAATAGGGGTAAGGGTGGACACCATCCTTGTAAACCATGCTGCAACAGAAACGGCAACACAATGCCGGGCAGGAGTAACCATTTTCGATTTTTGGTTAAGCCAAGAATCAGGCCGGAAAGGGCTAAAGTAGACGCATTAACCTCAAGCACTCGCTCTATATCCCATTCCTTATCCAGCATTTGAATACGCTCAAAAATTTCTGCCCTGCTTTTACCTTTATAACGGTGAATATTTATATCCGTTTGATGATCAATTTCTTCGTTCACATGGGCAGAGGTAGAGCTACGGACGTGATCCAGGCTTGATCTTGTTGAATCTTCAGCATTAAATACAGACATATAAGCCTCCACTTTAAAAAATCAAAAAGATTTCGCCGCATAATCACAGCAAAATCTATTAATCACCTGTATTTCGCCATTTCTTCCCATCCAGCTGCATTTAGACAATTAACGTCTTATCGATTACGGATTACGTTACAATTTCAGCCGAACTAACAAACGCCTCAGGTAGTCGTCAAACCGGTATGAATTCGTTTAGCTGGCGATCCTTGCTAATCAGGTTTAATAGTTATTCAGTGTAAGTTGGACATTTATTTAAAATCCGGTAACGCAATAAATAAGGCCAGCGCGAACCAATTGGGGTTCACGCTGACATCAATTAATAACTACATGCTAAGGCTGGAAAACCTAATCAGTTCCCCCGCCCAAAAGCCGATCCAAAATTCGAATATGCGCTTGTTGAGCAGGCAGCAGCTTTGTTTCAATCAAAGAGCGAATATCTGAAGACAACTCAGTATCCTGCAGCGCTTCTTCATAATCCTCTGCGCCACTTTTTTCTCCTCCCTGTAAGGACTTTAGTGCCATTTCTTTACCCAGCAGATTAGCGCTTCCCTGGACTAATTTCGCCCAAGTTCCCCAGGCTCCAGTGTCCTCACAAGGAGCTCCTCCCAGTCGACTGATGAGTGCCTGTAAACTGGAAACCGCCTCTTTATGAGCCTCATAAATGGGCATTAAATCCTCAGCTTTGCCCAGTCCGGCATCTTCTCGAAGTTTTTTCAATGCCTGTTGGTAGGTTTCCGTTGCTGATAATTCATCTTTCAGAAATTTGTTGAGTGTTTCAATGTTATGCATAATAAACCTACTAGGTGATTATTTCTTAAGATCAGATGCTAAATAGCATCATCAAGCTTAAATTGACTTTTCTTCAGTTGAAGAAATATCCTCGGCATGATTCCGCTCGAATATTTTTTTTGCCTTGTCAACCGCTTCACTGCTAGCCGCATGTACAGAAATCAAGACGCAGCCGCCCTTGACTTTTCCTTCATAACGTTTGGCTTCATATTCCGGAATACCCAGTCCGATTAAAGCGCCAGTCAAACCTCCTGTGGCAGCGCCTACTGCTGCACCGCTTAATGCCCCCATAATAGGTCCGGCGGCGATAAAGGGACCGACACCTGGAATAGCCAGACTGCCGATCCCGGCCAGTAATCCAAGCACAGCGCCGGTGCCTAAACCCACTGTCCCCCCGATAGCAGCCCCTTCAGGCGCTTTGGTGTGCTTTTCATGAGCAAAATCCTTGGTAGAGGATTTATCTGGAAACAGCACGGATATATCATTGGATGAAAAACCGGATGTCGTCAGGTCATTAACAATAATCTCTGCCTGATCGGTATGTTGGGCGATACAAAAAACTGCTTTAGTCATGACATTCTCCTGGACCTTTATGGCGCTTTAATTTCTAGTTGATTATCTACTTTCACTACACCATGCGTTTTCGTGGCGATTTTTTGGAGCATTTTGCTTTCAGCTTCACTTGCAACAGGCCCGCGCAAAGTTACCACGCCACTACGTGTAATGATTTTTGCATTTTGCGCATCAATTGATAGCGACTTATCTTTAACCACGGCTTTACGTATGTGAGCCGTGATTTTGATATCTTTTTTGGTTTCTTTTTGATCTTCCGGGGTTAATGTAGTGTTATCCTTATCGCGAACATTGCGCTCGGTATTTTCCAATTCCGAGCTGGCCGCCATATAGATGGCGGCGTCCTGTTCGGCTCGAACAGGACCGGTCATCATTATTAAACCGCCCGTCAAAGTGAACATAACTAACAGTAATCGTGTAGACATAGTGATCTCCTTAAATAGTGTATTTATTTTTCATGATAATTGAACTGCATCCATGCCGGCTTTCCCTTCTAACTTTACGAATGATCATTCCTTTTATTTAACGACCAAAGGTATTGTTAATGAGCAGTAGAAAGAAACTTCTGTTGCTCGGAAAATCTGTTATCGCATCGGCAACCAGGCTGACGGTCTAGCGACCGCTCAACAACCGGCTTAAAAGAAAAACCGGCTCCTACTGTTAGGCCTAACGAAACTATGGGATTTTTATGGTTGTAATCCCGGCAATTTTCTACAAATTGTTGCGCCACTGTTTTTAATGGCTCGCCTTTTTGACTCAGTGCCTTTGCTGCCTGAGTTTGGGCGGATGATGGATGAGTTTCCTCGTCTTATTCGTTGTAATTGCCATGATGTTTTCTCCATTTCAAGTTTGGTGAAGCTTGAACTATCTAGCGCACAAACAGCGCAATCAGAATGATGATGGGTATGGGGATGCCGAGAAAGTACAAAAGTATTGAGCGCATTGCTTGTCTCCTTAAGTTAGTTGGTTATAGGTGTGTAATTACATGTCACGTTGCCGACCGCCGACTGTAGCCGCGAAACTGGCGACGAATGCGCCGATGAGCAGCGAGATGAAGAGCCACAGCGCCGCATAGGCGGAAGCCTTGCGACCCTTGTCAGCAGCTTCTTTTGCTGCGGTTTGGTCTGCACGCGTGCATACGTATCAATCACTCGTTTTTCCGCATCCTTCTGTGACAGACCGGTACGTAGCGCAACAACTTGACCGACATACCGAATATCTTCTTCAGGCAGGGAGGCGCCCGTGCGAATAGAGTTGATAAAAATACGGGTAACTTCGGGTGCGGACCCTGTATGGATTGGCTTCGGGGACCATCCCGGCATAACGTCGCTTCCGGCGATATCCGGGGTGGATACGGTCGAGTTGAGGTCATTTCGGAATAGCAAATCCACAAAGTAGCCCATCGGTCCACTGTCATTGTTGGGCTTGGTCATCTCGGACCCGACCGCCGTGGCGGTGGCGACATTACCAGACATAGCGGTTCCTACCTGAATTCCACCGTTGACGATCGACCCAATCACCGAAGTGAGTAACGCAGCGGTCGCGAGCGCGGCGACAGCCCAAGCCAAGAAGCCGTGCGCGGTGTCGCGGAAATAGACCTCGTCCGTATGCACCGCAACCCACTTTGTTCTCAGCCTGCCGGCGAGGTACCCTCCCATTCCGGAAGCAATGAGTTGCGTGAAGGTCAGCCACAGGATGGTCGATACACCGAAGGTCATTGCACTCACGCCGCTGTACGCCCAGGGTGACACCGAGGACAGCCCCAAACCTGTTCCCAGCATCAAAAGGATCAGCGCCAGGGCAGCTGCGGCTGCGGCTCCCGCCACGATGGCGCTCCACGACACTGCGCTTGCTTGGGCTTGCATGGGTTCTGGGTATTCGCCAGCGGCTGAGATGTTTGGAAGTGCCATGAGGAGTCTCGACAAAGTTGAGTTTGGCAAATTATTTAACGAGTTGCCGTCGCGAGTCTGTACGCCATCAAACATAGCAGTGAAAAAGTTGCCGCATTTTTTCTTACGGCATTTACACATTAATTATGTTATCGGGGGGTAATACGCATTTATAACTGAACTCATTTTCAAAGAGGAACCAAGATTTTAAATTATCAAAAAGTATTATTATCGGTCGATTGAGTAACTTTGCGTACCGTTGCTTCAAACCCCGTTATGTACGCTACCGAACCGATTGTGGTTAATATTGTGACTATGCTGATCGCTAAGATACTAGTCTCGCCTCGAAACTTGACCCTTGATCGAAGTGGCTTACCTCTTTGGTTTTTACTTCAGGAGAATCCCATGAATCGCTCGGGCCACACAGAGCTAGGAAAGGAATGCAAGCATGTATTGAGGCATGTGGCCATTGCCACCGGGTCTGCCTGCAAACCGCCATGCACCCCTGCCTAAAAGAAAGACCGGTGGAAAGTGCGTTGGAGGAGAAAACTTCCGTCTCATGTAGAGCCTGTGCCGAGAGTTGTAGACAAATGGCGGGGTCTATTCGGCACTAGGCGGGTAACCAGTACGAACAGCCGCCGATCGTTAGCCGAACCCTGATCGGTTTAGTTTTTATAGTAAAACTTATTCTGAACCTGTCGAAGGATTTTTTTAACCTATGGGGATACTCGCTTAGCTGAACTGGCGCTAGCTATGAAGTACCTTATTAGATTTTTTTACCCATAATTGGAGATTTACTCATGAAGCACCTTATTAGATTTTTTACCGCATTTTTTTTGGCTTTGACGTTATTAACTGCCGTGGGTTGCGCATCGACGCAAAAGCAGGAGGGATCCGGGGAATATGTTGATGACAGCGTCATCACCAGCAAAGTTAAAGAGGCTATATTGGAAGAGCCTACCTTGAGCTCCGCCGAGATCAATGTTGAAACCTTCAAGGGCATTGTTCAACTGAGTGGCTTCGTGAGTTCCAGCGCCGATATTCACAAAGCGGTAGCGGTGGCACGCAGCGTCGGTGGCGTGAAGTCAGTCAAGAATGACATGCGACTCAAATAAACTTAACTGGACGAGGAAACTACCATGGATATTACCGATAAAGTATCCCATTCCGCACACGAGGCTTACGATAAGATCGCCGATGCGACCAGTGAGACTGCGGAAGCGCTTGGCGAAAAAGGCAAGAAACTGAGAAAAGCCGAGCAGAAATTGATGAAGAATTGCGGCGGTTATATTAGCGACAACCCCATAACGTCGGTGAGTATCGCGGTAGCGGCCGGCTTTCTGCTGAGCCGTTTGTTCAGCCGACGTTAGACCGGTCGTCAAACATCATGAACCCGAACGCCGTAAATGACTTGCGGCTCAAATAGAGAGGAAACCATCATGGAAAAAATAGATAAAGCGGCTAATTCCGCAAATGAGGCTGTCGATAATGTCGCCAGTGCGGCCAATCAGACCGCAGAAGCGTTAAGCGAAAAGGGTGAGCAACTGAAAAACGCCGAGCAGCAAATGATGGAGGAATGCCGCGTTTACGTTCGCGACAACCCTATAACATCGCTGGGTATCGCCGTGGCGGCCGGCTTTCTGCTGAGCCGCGTGTTGAGCGGCCGTTAGACAGTCAAACCTCATGAATCCGGATGCCATAGGGGATGAAACTCCCGGGCAAGCTACAACGCGCGGCGATCCGGTGAGCGGTTCCGGGGTGCTGGAAGATGCTCAGTCGCTATGGCATGAGCTGAGCGAACTAACCCACGATCGCTTCCGGCTTGCCGCGCTGGAGACGCAGCGGGCGGGCAAGAGCCTGGTGGACATGATCGTGGCCGGAGTGATGGTTGGCGTGTTTCTGATAGGTGCCTGGCTAGGGCTCATGGCCGCCGCCATGCTGGAGCTGGTCGAGCATGACGTCGTGGCAACGAGTAGCGCCATACTGCTTGCCGTCGCTTCCAATTTGCTGCTCGCACTTATACTCTTTGGCGTGATACGCCGTAAGAGTCGCTATCTACAATTTCCCGCGACCCTTCGCAGCCTTCAATCCATGCCCTCTGGGCGACTGGATACGGAGAAGTCATGATCAAAACCTATCTTCTAAAGCGAAACAAACCCAGGTCTCTGAGGACTCAAATCAAGGCTGTGGAGCGAGAGCTATTGAACCGTCAACAGAGGACCGGTGTTCGCACCGCTACGCTGGTCCGGAAGATCCAACAACAGATGACCGCTCCGGCCACTTTGCTGCTGGCGGGCGGCATCGGATTTATCCTTGGCGAATTCACCCAGCGCCAAACCGCCAAATCCCGTGGCGCAGCCGATAAACTACGCACTTCCGAGACTACACCCTTGAGGACTGCGCTGAACCTCATCACCTCGATCCACGCCTTATACACGGCCTTGCCTCTAGCCTGGATGATGAGGTCCTTCCATCAACAGGTTCAAGATGTCGAGTAATTTGGTTTTAAGATATCAAGGCCACAAAAATGTACGTGCTCAAGTTATTTTCATTTCTAAATAATTTGAAAATCAAAAAAAGTTTTTTAGGATTCAAATCAACCTTTTTCAAAAAATAAGGCAATGATCGCTATGAATAAAGTTTTTCAAAGATATTTTTTATAATGGAAATTTATAATCTTTGTTTCGATTTTTTTTACATTATCAGGTTGCCTACTCACTGTAAACTTGGATGTTTCAACGGACAAACCAATTTCTCTGGTTATTAGACATCTTTCCTAAATACAGCGATAGCGCAAGTTAACAAGAGCCGCCACTAAATTCCATGTCAGTGAGTAATTCTTGTGCTTGCCCCGATAAACATCCTTAACAATCCTGAAGATTTTGCATCGGCGGTTGATATGCTCAATGAAAACACGCTGTTTTGATAGCGTCTTATTATGGGCTTTGTCTTCAACCGAAAGGGGTTGGCCTTTTTTCTTTTTTACCGGCAGGGTCGAGTTCTGATGGTGTTTGTGCATCCCTTGGTATCCCGAATCCGCCAACAGCAGGGCATCGGGATGCAATAATAGGCGGCTGTCTTTAAAGACCGAAAAATCATGCTGTTGGCCTTTTCCTACCACCAGGGAGAGGATTGCCAGCGTCAACACACAGATCACCAGCTGAACCTTGACCGTGTGGCGTTTTTTTTCCAGAGTAGTATGCTTTCTGGTTTTTGACAGGGCGTTCGATGGGCTGCTCCGAAACATCAATGGCCAAGGTGGCTGCGGGATCTTCCAACAGTGCCTTGCGGTTGGGGATCTTTTCAACTTTGGCCAACATCCTTGCGGTGCGGGTATAAACCTTATGGCAATAGGACTCGCTGATGCCGAAGACCGCTGCCAAATTGATCAGGGTCGGATAGTGGCGAAGGTAATAAAGTGTCAGCAATAAGCGGTCTTCTAAGGCCAGTTTAGAGTCTTTCCGTCCCCGTCTTGTTAGCGGATTGAGGGCTTTTTGTGTGTCAATATAAGCCGCTAATTTATCGTTGAGGTGCTGGAAATTTTCTTTTGATAAGCCAACAGTCCGCATGAATTCTTCAGGGTTGTTTGTGAGCAATTGGGCATAAGGTGTCATGACTATCCGTGTTTTTAGAGATAAAGTCGCTATTTTAACCCTATCAAGATTAGTCCCATGCCAACTATTTAGGAAAGATGTCTATTGATAAACCGATCGAGGTGAAACTGGGCACCGACGTAGCAGTAACCAAGTTGCCGCCAATAAAAGTAGGGATCGAAAATACAAAAAACAAGTAACGCACGCTAAGCGGGCATGGAAGCCTATACACTCGATGTTCAAGTTTTTAAACTTAGAAATACAGCCGGAAAACGGGTAAGCTAATCAGTGTAAACTGCCACGTATTTCAACACCATGTTGATGTACGAGCCGGCACACTTTATAAAATCGTTTGTCACTGATTTAGATGCAGCCCTGGGAAAGCTAAAGTCCAATGCCAGGCTGACGCACCTACAAAAGACTTGGCTAGGATTTTGTTTAACGGGGATGTTACTGACC
>NZ_JAWPOH010000091.1:0-9614 GCF_037671525.1 Methylobacter svalbardensis | reverse complement strand
TCATGGCTTATATCCCCTTCCATCATTGCCGACAATCCGGTTGCCGTCGCAAACCCGTTATTGCAGATCAGGTAGTCTGTGTATAATTCTAGTTTTATTTTTTCCATCCCGAAATAATACGCTTTTTGAGGGGTGGGTGCGTAACATCAGTTATAAGGTATTTGGCGCAACTACTTATTACAAAAGATAACTTAAACTCAATATGAGCTTAGGTTAGACAGCCTCAAGTAATATCAGATCTTATCAGCAGATGAGTTAAAGGCTCTGAAAATCCTCGTGTCCAGGTTAACCAAGTCATTTTCGGGCTCCCTTGTCTGGAAAGAGCCGCCTTTCTATTGACCTAGATCACGCATTAAACGAGCTGGGACCGGTGAAACAGCATCCCCTATATTTCACTTTCAGGGCTGTTTTATTAGTGTTAAACAGCGTGGGAAAATGTCCAGGTCATTAGCGATCTTTATAATTTACCGTTTGCTTTTGAGCGTGACTGGCTGTTTCGGCGGCGCTTTTGGTAAAGCCAGTGCATTAGCCCGATGACTAGATCATTTTGATAAAGGTTATACCGAAACGGGGCCCATCCAAAAAAATGACTATGCAGAATTTACTGCGTTTTTAGAAAAATATAAATAGCAGATACCGTCTTAAAATCTAGGTTCTGTTGACGTTTTGTCTAAAAAATTAATCTATATTTTTCAATTAGATAACTTAAAGCACGATTTTTTTAATCGTAATTCCGGCATGGATTACCGTTAGTTACAAGCCATGAATGGCATCCCATCATCTGGATGCCAGCATTTATTAACGGCATGGCGATAACCCATTGATTTATTCTTTTTGAAACGTCAACAGAACCTAGGTTTCTTTCATTGTGCCAAAAGTCTGTAGGCATTTTCAGTGAGGTGCGTGAAAATGAAATCAAAATCTATGAGGCATCATTTTGTGAAAACTCCATACCGTACTGCTCCCGCTGCTTCCACTGAAATACCCGCCGGCATTCCTTTTATCATTGGCAACGAACTCGCGGAACGCTTCAGCTATTATGGCATGCGGGCGATTTTGGTGGTGTTCATGACCCAGTACTTGATGGATGCTGGAGGCAATTTTGCGCCTATGTCGGCAAACGAGGCCAAGGCGTATTTCCATTTATTCGTTTCCATTACTTATTTCACGCCATTTTTAGGCGCGTTGCTGGCCGATGGTTTTTTGGGCAAGTACCGGACAATCATCTTGCTGTCGATCGTCTATAGCTTAGGCCATTTTTGCCTGGCGTTGGACGATACGCGAACGGGTTTGTTGGTGGGGCAAGCCTTGATCGCATTGGGTGCCGGCGGTATTAAACCTTGTGTGTCTGCGCATCTCGGCGACCAGTTTGGTGTCGGCAATCTGCATTGGCTTAGCAAAATATTCAGTTGGTTTTATTCGGCAATTAACCTCGGGGCTTTTGTCGCCATGCTGCTGGTGCCTTGGCTGCTCAAAACCTATGGCGCACCGGTCGCATTTTTGGTGCCTGGCGTGTTGATGCTGCTGGCGACGGGAATATTCTGGTCGGGACGGTACCGGTTTGTGCACATACCCGCTGCCGGCATGGGTTTCGTGCGCGAGGCCTTGAGCGGGGAAGGTTTGCGTTGCCTGGGCCGGTTAAGCGGGATTTATTTGTTCATTGCGATGTTTTGGGCCTTGTTCGACCAAAACGGCTCGTCCTGGGTCTTGCAAGCGCAACAGATGGATAGGCTGGTATTCGGCATCGAGATCTTGCCCTCGCAGATTCAAGCCGCCAATCCATTGCTGATCGTCCTGCTCACGCCATTGTTTTACAAACGGCTATACCCTGCACTGGGCAGGTTTTTACACTTGGGCTATATGAACAAAATCGCCATCGGTTTGTTTGTCACCGTCTTGTCGTTTGTGTTGGTCGCCGGTATTCAGATGCGCATCGATGCAGGATTTCATCCCAGCATCTGCTGGCAATTACTGGCTTATCTGTTACTGACTTCCGCCGAGGTGATGGTGTCGATTACTTGTTTGGAGTTTTCCTATACGCAAGCCCCAAGAACGATGAAATCCTTCGTGATGTCGCTTTATATGGCGGCGGTTGCGCTCGGCAACCTGTTCACCAGCGCGGTGAATTTTTTCATTGAAAATCCGGACGGTTCCAGCCGTCTGGCCGGAGCCGGTTATTTTTGGTTTTTCGCCGGATTGATGTTGGTGACAGCCTTGGGATTTGTTTGGCATAGTCGGAATTACCGCGAAGAGACTTATCTGCAAGAAGAAACGTAGGGCATTCAGACAAAGTCTGCACAACAGTGTCCTCCCGTTTTTCTGATAAGGATGCTGAATTCAAGGTTGCCAGGGTTAGTTAATTCTTATAAGTATTCATACGCATTGTGTTTAGGGGGATTATTGTAGTTTTATCCATTACTGGAAAGGGTTAATAAATAACTGATGTTACGCAGGCCTTCAGAGGAATCAACCGGTGTAGCAAATTGCAAAATTTGTAAATCATTGATTTTTCATTATGGGTGCGTAACATCAGTAAATAATTTTTTGACCGATGATGCTTGGAGGTTTTGCATAATTACATTAACGCTAAAGGATTCTTAACGGTGGAAAGGCGTTAAAAGATTTACCGGTAAACAGAGTCAATTGTGATGACGAAAATATTAACGAATTGTTGAGATGAAAAATATCAGTTCGCAGATGGGCAAAATGAAAGCGGAAACCAATAAATAGTGGATGCTTTACAATTATCAGAGTTAAGTGGGGCGCTATGCTAACACGACGTCGCTTTCTAAGTTATGGCGGTACAGGAATCCTGGCTATCTCTACGGGTTGTAGACCCCAAAATTTTAATGACTGGTTTAATCGGGAAACGGTCGCTTCAAATGTAAATGTATCGCTGGCGGACAAGGCAGGGCTTGCGAAACTGAAAAATCTTTTTTTAGGATATCCAGTTAACATGAATACGCCGTCTCCGGAGTTTTTTGCCTGGCGGCAAGAACTGCTTGAATCGGGAATAGGCACTTTTGCTTACAATAATGTGGGAAATCCTTTCAAAGACAGTCCCATCCCATTCAATACCCACGATTTTGAACGGGAACTCATCCTGAACTTTGGCAAATTGTTTGCCTTTCCTCCAAACAATACCTGGGGCTTTCTTTCAAACAGTGGTACTGACAGCAATATGCATGGCATGTACATGGGACGGACCCTTTTAAAAGGGCGCACCGGCGTGTTTCCCAAAGTCTATTTCACTCAGGAAGCGCATTATTCAATCCAGATTTTACGGGACTTATTGGGGCTGGAAGCTGTTTTTGTGCAAACCCTTGCCGATGGCGGCATGGATGCTAATGACTTGCAGCATAAACTGGCCGATAACTGCGATCATCCGGCATTGGTGGTCGCGACTATCGGAACCACGTTTAAAGGTGCTGTCGATCAAATCGACCGGATTCAGCAAGTGTTAAAAGGGCATTCCAGTTACCTGCATCTGGATGCCGCATTATTTGGCGGCTACTTGCCCCATACCGCCCATGCGAGTGAACTGCTCTATCAATCCAAGAGTGATCCGGCAGCCATACGCTATGATTCCATAGCGGTTTCCTGCCATAAATTTTTCGGGTTTCCATCGCCTGCCGGTTTATTTATGACGACACAAAGCCGTTTTGATGAGTTTAATGAATTTTTCAGCCAAATTCATAATCCCGAATATATCCATCATGTGCCCGGAACGATCACTTGCTCCAGAGATGCGGTAAAACCGGCGGAATTCTATTTTTTTTCAACGCCATCGGCGATGGCCAAACAAGCTGAAGATGCCCTGGCTATGTTGCAAAACACGGCTTATCTGATGGCACAAATGCAAAGCCACTTTTCCCATCTGCAGCCCATACGCGCTAACGAACTGTCTAATACTCTTTATTTTAGAAAACCCAGCGATCGGATCGTGAAAAAATATTCACTGGCAACCATGCGTTTGGAGCTGAATCATCAAAAACAGGATTATGCGCATGCTATGGTCATGCCGCATGTAGACCGGAAAGTATTAACAGAATTTCTGACTGATCTGGATCAAGATTCGGTCACCCGCTTATAAATTCAACTCATTAAGCGCTGTGGTTCCAGGCGATACCAAGGGCAGTTATCAATGGTTTATCAGCAAAAATACCGGTGGAGAGAAACATGAAAAACGTAAAGAATTGGCAACTTAATAAAGGTGTTGCAGACACCTTTCAACTTTATTTAGGAGTACGATTATGAAACAAGCCTCTCGATTTTCCATTTGCCTGTGTTTCCTTCTTTATGCTCATCTCGCTTTGGCAGTTGATGAAATTGAAGTCGTCACCTTAAATCAATATCTCGGTGCGGATCTGGCTCCCGTTCTCGCAGCCGAACCTGAAGCGTTCAACGATGCGCTGGTGGGTGTTTTGCAAAAAGTATCGGCAAGTGATTTTAAGGCGCGGGTTCTGGAACAGGCTCGCATGATTGCCAAGCGATCGCCGGAGATCATCGGTCTTCAGGAAGTTTGGAATTTAACCTGTATCGATCTCGATCCTCGGCCTGAGCTTGGCTGTGACGATCCATCGATTGCCAATGCTTTTGATGACCATTTGGCCTTAACGCTGGCAGCGTTGAATAACACACCGGAAGCGCTGCGTAAAAAGGGTATAAATTATGAGGTAGCCGCCACAGTCAAGAACCTTGATGTGGTCATACCGTTCAATATCAACGGTAAGGATGTCTATCTGGTCGCTGTCGATCGGGATGTGATCTTGGCGCGTCTGGATGTGCAAGTTGCCAAGGTCGATTGGTCCGCTTATCAATCCTTTGGTTTATGCACGAAACCATCAGTCGATGGTTGTAACTATCAAGTTGTCGCTTCAGTCGAATCGCTTGGGATAGCTATAGAGAGGGGCTTTGTGGCAGTGGACGCGACTATTGGCAATAAGGTTTATCGTATCGTCAATACGCATTTTGAAGTCAAAGGGGAGGACGTCGGTATGCCGGAATTCACTTTTTATCAAGCCGCCCAGGCTGATGAACTGCTTCAAACTCTCGATATGACTACGTCTACAGATTATTTAATGGTGCTTGGTGACATGAATTCCTCACCGGAACAGATGGATATCCCGGGCGTTTTTCCGCCGCTTTTCGTGACAGGCATCACCACCCCTTATCATCAATTCGTGGATAGCGGTTACCATGACGTGTGGGAACTCAGACCCGGTAAAGTCTTGGGATATACGTGCTGTCAAAATGAAGATCTGGATAGCAAAAAATCGTTGCTAACGGAGCGGATCGATATGATTTTTACCCGTGAAATGCCTAAAAAAGTTAAACAAGCTCGTGTGTTGGGCGACAAGGTTTCGACCAAAACCAATCCGCCCGGATTAGGCTTATGGCCTACGGATCATGGTGGAATTGCTGCTAAAATACAATTCTAATGGATCGCAGTTGATTTGTGATGACAGCCAGACTGGAAGTTGTTCTTTGAGTTTTGGATAATAAATGATCTGAGCTAAAGGCCGGTTTCCGGCTTGAAGAAAACCTTGGGCTATGCGCCTCGAAGCCCTGTTCTTGCAGCCAATAGAACTGGATATATTGCATTGATAGTCGCCAGAAATCTTAAAAGAAGATGGATTTCTGTGGCTTTGGAAGATCTGGCCGGCACTACCTGAGCTCTGTCAGGTATGTCGGTCTCCTTATAATAAAACGTAGTATGAAGACACTCAAAATGCATAGAGCGAATGAAATTGCATGCGGAATCGATTTTGGAACATCAAACACAACCGTAGCGATTGCCAATGGGCGTGATGAGTCAATCACTTTGGTTCCGGTAGAAGAGCAACATTTAACGATACCGTCGACAATTTTTTTTCCGGCAGAAAATCCTGCCGTTTTTTTTGGCCGTAAAGCGATTAATGCTTATGTTGCCAGGGAGGAGGGTCGGTTCATGCGAAGTTTTAAGCGGGTGCTTGGAACTTCTCTGATGAAGGAAGGAACGACGATAAGCGGAAGAACAACCCGGTTCGAACACATTATTGGCCATTTTATTGAGCATATAAAAAATAAAGCAGAGTTATTGGCTGACAGAGACATCGAAAATGTCGTTGCCGGACGGCCGGTTCATTTTATCGATGGCAATGACAAAGCAGACAAGGAGGCAGAAGGCCAGCTTGAGGCCATATTCGTATCCGCCGGTTTTAAAAATATTCGCTTTCAATATGAACCTATTGCCGCCGCGTTTGCGCATGAATTAAACAGTGGCGATACCGAAAGATTAGCGGTCGTTATCGACATTGGCGGCGGTACCTCGGACTTTACGATAATGCGCTTATCCGGGCGTTACATCAAAAAACAAGATCGCCAAGAGGATATTCTGGCTAATGCGGGGACTCGGATTGGGGGTAATGATTTTGATCGATCATTGAGCTTGAAATGTTTTATGCCGTTGTTAGGATTAGGTTCTTTTTGGGGTTCTAAGGGGCTGGGTTTTCCGATAACGCCTTTTTTCGATCTTTCAGAATTGAGTAAAATTCAGTATATGTATGCGAAAAAATATAAAAGGGATTTAAGGGCATTAATTAGTCAATCAAATGATAAGGTTCTTACCCATCGATTGCTGTCGATTGTAGAGGAAGAGCTGGGGCATACCTTGATGGCCAGAGTTGAGGAAAGCAAAATTCAACTGAGTTCAAGCGAGCAAACAACGGCTGATCTTGCTTTTATTGAAGCAAATTTGCAAGCGCCTATAGATCGGGCAGAACTGGAGGAAAGTCTATATGGAAATATCGAAAGCATCCAAAAAACGATTCATGAATGCGTGGTGATGGCCGGCGTGAAAGCAGACGATGTGGCGCTGGTAATCTTGACTGGCGGCGGTACCGCTATTCCGATGATTCAACAAATTACCCATCGTATATTTCCGCATGCCGAAATTTCCGAAGGCAATCGCTTGTCCAGCGTTGGCTTCGGTTTGGCGTGTGACGCAAGAAGGTGTTATTTAGGCGGTCATTGAAAGTTTTAGTTTTGAACTAAAGCCGGTTTTATGGTCGTAACAGTCTATTTGATAGGGGATATATCGCGATGTGAGCATGGTATACTGGTCGGCTTAAATTAAGGCTGATAAATGACTGATAACAATATTCAAACCATAGAACTACACCCGCTTTGCACTTACTTCCCGCGAATGTCTGATGCCGAGTTTATTTCACTTAAAGAAAATATACAGACTAACGGACAAACACACCCTATCTACACGCTGGACGGCATGATTCTGGATGGCGGCAATCGCTATCGTGCGCTATGTGAGCTGGGTATTGCTCCGGTCATTATTGAGTACACTGGCTCCAATCCTACACAATTTATCTTGTCGTCAAATTTACATCGTAGACACTTAACTCAGGGACAGTCTGCGGCTATCGTATCGGCATCCCAAAGCTGGGTAAATGCTCAGGCAGCGGGTAGCGCCCAATTACAGAATGTTGTGCAGTTAGACAGTGCAACATCCAGGGCTAAGCAATCCGGGGTAGGACATCGCACTCAACAGTTGGCCGATAAGCTGGTTAAGGAAGCACCAGCGGAACTGGTAAAGGAGGTTATAGACGGCAAAAAAAGTCTGAATAAGGCCATTAAAGAAATCTCTCCGCCTAAGCCTGTAGTACCCAAGCCTGAGCCGGTTCCGGCGGACGAACCGGAAGCTGGGGACAGCCAGAGCTGCATTATTGACCAACAGCAAAGTGCGATACATGCGTTAGAAGCCGATAACAAGGTAATGATGAAAGTGTTTGAGTCTGACGATAGGATTTCAGCCTCTATTGAACAAGTTAAGCGATTAACCGAGCTGAACAGGGATTTAAACGAGCGCATCAATGGCTTGATGACTGCCAAGGAAGAAGCGATTAACACGGCTAACTACTGGAAAGATCAGTTCTTAACGCTC
Source organism: Methylobacter svalbardensis (assembly GCF_037671525.1). Classification (NCBI taxonomy): domain Bacteria; kingdom Pseudomonadati; phylum Pseudomonadota; class Gammaproteobacteria; order Methylococcales; family Methylococcaceae; genus Methylobacter; species Methylobacter svalbardensis. The sequence continues at coordinate 1,675 of NZ_JAWPOH010000091.1, read as the reverse complement.
GAAGCAGAGCTTAACAACAGCGTTGCAAAATAACCTTTCGACACAAGAGAAAATCTAATAATGTTGACCTTACCTTCCTTATGGAACCTGATTATCTCCACTATGGTGTTTTTCGTAGCAGTCCGGTATCTCCACTGCTATCTGGAAGAACAAGGCTTGCCTAAAGGCATGACACGCGGCACATTGGTGTTTGTGCTGGCTTCCCTGGTGTCGTGGGGATCAGGAGAGGCCGTGGACTGGACGCAACAAAAAATAGAGGGGCCGCAACCGGCGGTGCAAACCTCGGTTGAGCTGATGCAACTGCTGAAGGCGGCAGGTCTTGAGCAACCCGTGGCCGCAGCATCAAAAGAACTGGGTTCGAATTAACTGCTTAGCGACGCTCAAATAATTTTTTCTCTGGTGAGGGAATAAAGTGCGACTTAAAAGCAGCTGCCATAATCCAGTAACAACTCATCACAGCCAAAAAATATTCTCGGGTAGTCTATACGTATCAACAGCTTCAAACTATATTCGAAAAATACGCTGACCGTCAGCAATCGAGCGCACGCCGCCCAAACGCTTAGAGCGGTATTGGGCGAGCATCGCCAAACAGCCGTTGTCCACCAGACAATCGGCAGCACTAGCATCACATGCACATCATCCCAGCCGGATACGGTAAACATGCCGACTTTTACCAGCGTGTCTGCGCCATACAAACAAATGTTCAGGATAAGAAAAAAAGGCCAGAACGCCCACTTGAGCGCCACACCGCCATTCCATGCGGCCAACAGATAGTTGTCAGCGGATTTTTTCTGTTGATCTCCTCCGAAAAACAGTGAGCTTATAAATAGAACCATAAATAGGGCTATAAACATAATCAGCAAATCTAGCGGACTGGCTAAACCAATATGGGCGAAAAATAAGGGCAATGAATAAATGAACATAATTGAACGTGTTTGTGTGCAAGGAATAGAACGCTGAATTAGACGGTAATCAGCTTTGTTTCAGTAACAATGCAAACTGCTCAATCGGGACTGGCTTGCTGAATAAGTAACCCTGAATAGCCGGGCAACCGTGACGCTCCAAAAATGCGCGTTGCTCTTCTGTTTCTACGCCCTCAGCAATCACATCCATGCCAAGATTGTTGGCCATGCCGATAATGGTTTGCACAATCACGGTATCGGTAAGCTTTACACCAATATTGTGTACGAAGGACTGATCGATCTTCAGTTGATCAAACGGCAGTTGTGTTAGGTAAGCCAGCGATGAATAGCCGGTGCCGAAATCATCCATGGAAAAACGCACTCCGATTTTTTTGAGAGCGTGCATTTTAATGATAGCCTCTTTTATGTTGTCGAGTACCAGACTTTCAGTCAGTTCGAGTTTGAGCCGATCAGGTTGGATGGCATATTTTTCTAGCATGGCGCAAACTTGCTCGACAAAACTGGCTTCATGGAATTGATGAGCGCTGACATTAACGGCAAGTTGCAAATGCCGGGTATGGGGCATGTCCGCCCAACTTTTGAGTTGGGCGCAGGCTGTTTCCAGCACCCACAGACCTATGGGCAGGATCAATCTGGTTTCTTCAGCCAGCGGAATGAATTCGAGCGGTGAAACCAAGCCGCGTTCAGGGTGCTCCCAACGCAACAGCACTTCAGCGCCGAGAATCCGGCGGTCGTGGGTTGCTTGCAACTGA
>NZ_JAWPOH010000090.1:0-9737 GCF_037671525.1 Methylobacter svalbardensis | reverse complement strand
TGTTGGCAGGATTATGGATATTCCTTTCTATGCAGGAGGTGTTGGATTGTTACTCCCATGAGGAGCTTGCCGCTTTGCAAGAAACAGCTCAGGATTTCCTAATGTGACTTGTGTAGATAGCTATGCCCTTCGTGGGTATGCACGGGTGTTTTATAGCCTTTTGGAAATTGCACTCGTATGACATGGGTATCCACCGTATTTGATGGTAGCGTCGTTCTTTTTGTAAATAAAGATTTACGGGTGAATTTGCCTGCGGATTCCTCAGTAGTTTCCGCTTGTGCGTTGGCTACCATGAGGCCGAGCATTGCAAACAGATACACAATACGCAATTTTTGTCTCATTTTTCGCTCCTATAGCAAAATTAAGTAAATTTAAATTAGACCTTTTTGAATTTCGAAATTACCAACCTATGCCATTCTGCACGAGTGGTGATCGATAGCTGATTATGTGTATTCTTAGATTCCATTGTTTTCGGATTCACGGTCTACGAGTATAAAACTCGCTACGGTTAACTTATTTGGTTCTATATTCGTCCGCATCGATACGATGTTTTTTAATTTTTTGATGGATTGCGCGAGGGGTAATCCCCATTTCTCTTGCAACGGCGCTCACATTTCCAGAACACCTTGCCAAAGCGTCATGTAGCAGTTTTATTTCGACATCGCGGGCAATTTTTCCCTTTGTCGCCTGGAGAAGGCTGTGATGTGCTTGGTCTGCTTCTGAATCAGAAACTTCGACAGCAATGTTCTCAATGATTTCCGTTTTAGCAAACAGAAAGGCGTTCTCCAAGACGTTTTCCATTTCCCGAATATTTCCTGGCCAATCGTAACGCATCATTTTGAGCCACACCTGTTCGCCAAGGTTTTTGGGAGGTTTTTGGTATTTGACCGACAATTGTTTTAGGAAATGATCGGCTAACACGACAATGTCGTCACGCCGTTCCCGTAACGGTGGGATATCTATAATAACGATATTTAACCGATAAAAGAGATCTTTACGAAACTCGCCTGCCGACACCAGGTCTTTGAGTTTGCGATTGGACGCGACGATAATGCGGACATCGGTTTGAATGAGTTGTCTGCCGCCAACTCTTTCAAATTCACTTTCTTGGAGTACCCTCAACAATTTCGCCTGGCTAGTTAGGCTTAAGCCGTCAATTTCATCCAGAAACAGCGTTCCGGTACAAGCTCTTTCGAAAAAACCCTTGTGAACATTGTAAGCGCCAGTAAATGCCCCCTTTTCATGGCCGAACAAAGCACTTTCTATCAGAGATTCGGCGATTGCTGCGCAATTTACGGCGATAAATTTTTCCGGGTTTCGTCCGCTCGCGGCATGGATGGCTCGTGCGATGATTTCCTTTCCCACCCCGGTTTCACCACCTATCAACACGTTGGCCATGGTCGGGGCGACGATCTCTATCGCATCCGTGACATCGCGTATCGCTTTAGAATGCCCAATGACCAGAGTTTGGTTTTTTTGCACGATAGCCGTTTCAATGGTCCCACAACTGCACCAGTACCGGTTTGTTTTGTCGGTAACCTGGACTATCGCATCGGTATCATCCAATTTGGAGATGAGCTCACCATCCTGGAAAAAATATTCGTCCCCATGTCTATGTTGATGGGTTTCCCGGTTTAGATAAATTGCCACGTCGCAGACCGAATCGCCGACGGCGATGCGCTTTCGTAATTCGACTTGGGCGTAACCGAAGTTTCGGGCTGCGATTCCGCCAAAAACCGACGAGGTCATCTGGCACAACTCAGGTGTTTCTTTTACCAACGCCCCAAAAGGACAGCGAGTGTTTTCAACGCGAATGACACCTTCACCGCTTGATGCCCTGGTGAATTCTCCTCCAATCTGGTTCTTAATTTCGATGATTACATCCGCATATTGATCATGCGTCAAAGCATCTTGAAACTCCAATTGCTTTCTGACGGTATCCTCAAAACAACTGCTCGCAGACAAGCCGAGATATTGAATTGAGTTATCTTGGTTCGAGAGTTTCAAATTTTGCTTTTTCCACAAATTAACGCTGTGGATTACAAAAGCCTGTAGAAAGGAGACGGGCGTCAAACGGGACAGTAGTCGATTATTCATTTTTCATCTGGATACGTCATGCCTGTAGTTTGTTTCTTGCGAAATTTGCAGCGGATGCTAGTGATGGCAACAGCTACAACTCGGTCCGTGACGATACGCGTCATTCTTCGGTTGCGGTTGTAACGAACGTATCGCCTGTTCGCGGCCTACGGCCATAGCGCCATGCGTTGCCGGGGCGGTCAGTATGAGCTTGGTGCATGTTCCTCCGCATGTGGGGCAGCACGGTTGAGGGTCGCTGATGCGATGTTTGGCTTCGAACTTCTGCTGGCATTGCCCGCATTGATAATCGTATGTTGGCATAGTGTACGCCTACTCTGGTTAAGCTGATAGGGAAGGAGAGCGCCTCCATGACGGAACGGCACTCTCGATTTTGGATTTACCGCGTAGTCGTTAACTCCAGCGATCAGGCTGTTTGTTGGTCACACCGAATGCTGACGAAACAACATCGGTGCGCAGCCGTTTTTCCGGATCGAGTGTCGGCGCCCTCAAGCGCCGTGTTTCGACCTCCCAAACCCAGCCACTTACGACGACATCTCTCGGAATTAGCGGATGGTTTCTAAACGCTTCGACGGTTTTCATGCAAGTGACATCGACGTCGTCCATCATGCCAATCCATTTCGCAAACGAACCTTTATTCAGTTTCAATTCGGGCAAGGTTGGATCAAGGGCTATGTTATCAGTGTCGATGCCTCTTTCTCGAAGAACCCTTTCCAGATCGTTAGCATTTGCTGAGAGCATGCCGCACTGGGTGTGTTGGACTATGACAATTTCCTTGGTACCAAAAAAGTTACAGGTTAACATCGCAGAACGGATTGCATCGTCCGTCACGATGCCTCCCGCATTGCGGAAACAGTGCGCATCCCCTCCTCCGACAGGGGTATCAACATGGATACCAAGCGCCTCGTCCACCGGCAAACGCTCATCCATACAGGCAAGTACCCATAAACTGGCGTTATTATGCCCTTCCGCACCGTAACGTCGACGCGTAGCCCAGAAATCGTAATCATTAATCCGCTGTTCAAGTTTGTTTTTCAATGTAGTCATGTTTTTCTCCATCATAAAATGAATGCTTAGGTAAAAACCCAAGGTGATTTAGTGGCGCCACTACATTTAATTAAGCAAGTCACGTGCCATAATAATAATTATTAAAAATCAATATCTTATAGCTTTATTTAGAGAGAACGTTAATACCTTAAATCCGTCAAGTAGCATTCTAATAAGAAATATTCTTTTTAATACCAACAAGTTATAGTGCGAACAGGGCAAACTTCCCGCTGTGAAGTCTTTGTTCCCGTATTCGATTTATGGGGCGACAGGAGGTGAGCGGGAGTAACCCACAAAAACACCGTATCATCAGATTTTTTCCTATTATAATTTAATTCAAGTCTTCGATCTGATCATGTACATTTATGATGGCCTTCTGGTTTTCCTAGCTTGCGGCAACGTGGTTAATATTCTGAATTAGTTTTAGAGCCTATTTGGTGGGACGTAAGGATTCGCGCGAAAATTGACAATAGCAGATTGGTTCATGCAATAGCGCTACTATGAGTTGAGCGACTTAAAGTGCTGAAGTATCGCGAACGACCGGTTGCTACCATCACGTTGCGTTGCCATTATTGAAGGGTCGCAATGAAACCTAAAACAGTCACAGATTCTGGCCCGTGTTGGGCCAGAACGCTTATATGAAAATAAACAAAAGATTAAGTGGTTTTTTAAACTGAAAGTTTGAACTATTTAGTATTGTGGGTTTGTGTCTTATTTTTGGCAAGTAAGTTAGGCGGCGGTCCGATTGGCAATATATGTCAATTTGAGCTATACCCTATCCTGATGTCAGGCTATGTGCCGCTTTGGCGTCAGAATAGAGTATGTTTGGTTAATTATTGATACGTGCCACCAAAGGCTATAGATTCCATCCTGACACTTTTGGTTTTTGGGGGCAGTTAATTTGCAAGGGCATCGTATTGGTTACATCAGAGTCAGTTCGTTCGACCAGAATCCGGAACGCCAACTTGAGCAAGTCGAAGTCAATAAGGTTTTTACCGATAAGGCTTCTGGCAAAGATACCGAACGACCAGCCTTGGAAGAGCTTCTTTCTTTTGTTCGCGAAGGTGATACGGTCGTGGTGCACAGTATGGACCGCTTGGCGAGAAATCTGGATGACTTGCGAAGATTGGTGCAGCAGTTAACCAAACGCGGTGTACGTATCGAATTCGTCAAGGAATGTCTGACTTTTACCGGCGAAGATTCACCGATGGCAAATCTATTACTGTCAGTGATGGGGGCTTTTGCCGAATTCGAGCGGGCTTTAATCCGAGAACGTCAGCGCGAAGGCATTGCGCTGGCCAAACAGCGCGGTGCCTACCGGGGGCGCAAGAAAGCGCTATCGCCCGAACAGGTAACCGAGTTACGACTGAAGGTCAGTGCGGGCGAGCAAAAAGCAAAACTGGCCCGCGAGTTCGGTGTTATACTAATCACAATAAATATTTACTCTAATGATGCCCACTGACGGGAGCATAGAGAATGAATAGCCTCGGGATATTTAGCAAAAATATTCCATGCTTGGCAGCATACCTCTACAATTTCATTATAGTTTTCAAAACACCGATTCGAGAAGTCTGTACGCCGTAATTGCTGCCAAATTTGTTCGACTGGATTGAGTTCTGGCGAATAAGGGGGCAGTGGCATAATGGTGATATTAGCAGGCATGTCTAATTTTGCAGTTAAGTGCCAAGCTGCTCGATCTACAATGAGCAACGCCTGTTTATCCAATGTTACCGCAGCCGAAATAATATCAAGATGCTGCTGCATGCCTTCAGTATTCGCTTTTGGCATGATCAAGCCTGCGGTTTTGCTATTCTCAGGACATACGGCGCCAAAAATATAAGCCGCTGTAAATTGTTGCTGTTGAACAATGCGGGGGCGTGTGCCTTTTCGTGCCCAAATACGACTGACTGTCCCACGTTGTCCGACTCGCGCCTCATCTTGAAACCAGACTTCAACCTGCTTTACATCAATACCTTTCGGTAGTAAGCCTATGGCCGAGTCTCGAAAGTTTTTTTAAAAGCATCTTGCTTCTCTTGGCTTTGTTGTGGGTGTTTTGAACGAACTGTTATCCAAACTAAATCTAAACGACTAAGTAGGTTGTATGCACTATTGAGACAGCACTTAACTTGAAACTGCTCTTCAAGGAGAATCTGTATATCATGCCCCGTTATTCGGCCTCCCGAGCGATTTTCTTGAAGGTCAATAACCGCTTTTTTAAAGTCGAATTCTTGGCTACCTTCGAGTTTGCGCTTTGCGCCACTTCGAGGCGATTCTTTTAGTCCTTCAAGTCCAAAAGCTTTGAATCGCTTCACCCATTTTTGAACCGTTTCTTCACTAACGTATAAAAATTTTGCGACTTCATGGTATTCCCGACCTTCTTGTAGGTGTGCCATCCCAAGCCAGCGAATGCGAGTGCGTGAATGCTTCTCCTTTCGTGATAGCGCGTGAAAATCATGATCTTTCAGCTCTGGAGGCAATTTTCTTGGACGTGCGATAGTTATTAACTCTCTTTAGTAAGCGATAGATAAAAATAAATTATAGCCTAATTACAGTATAAATATTTTGGTATTGGTATTAGTCGCGAAACCCTATACCAATATCTGAAAACAGATGACTGATCATGCCGCGTCGCTCGATACTATCTGCCACTGAGCAGACCAGTCTGCTTGACCTGCCCGATAGTCAGGATGATCTGATTCGCTACTACACGTTCAATGAGCCAGACTTATCGTTGATCAGACAGCGCCGGGGCGATGCCAACCGACTCGGTTTTGCTGTACAGCTTTGCCTGTTGTGCTATCCAGGGTATGCGCTGACCAGCGGCATGACAATAGCGGAGCCAATCATCCAATGGATCGCCCGACAAGTTCGGGTTGATGCGAACGCATGGGGGAAGTATGGTGAGCGCGATGAGACGCGGCGTGAACATTTCCAAGAGTTACGCACCTATCTCGGGCTATCACCGTTTGGTTTGTCTGACTTTCGCTTTCTGGTGCAGAATCTAACCGGTCTTGCCATGCAGACCGACAAGGGACTGGTACTCGCTGCGCATGCATTGGAGACGTTAAGGCAGCGACAGATTATCCTACCGGCGCTGACCGTTATCGAGCGGGCTTGCGCGGAAGCCGTTACACGCGCTAACCGGAGCATCTACCAGGCGTTAGCCCAGCCGCTGACTGCGCATCATCGACGACAGCTGGACGATCTACTAAAGGTCAAGCCGGACAGCAACATTACGTGGCTGGTTTGGCTGCGGCAATCGCCGCTGAAACCGAACTCCCGATACATGCTTGAGCACATTGAGCGTCTGAAAACATTTCATGCGCTTATATTGCCGGAAGGCATTGACCGCCACATCCACCAGAACCGCTTGCTGAAGATAGCGCGTGAAGGCAGACAAATGACTCCACAAGACTTGGGCAAATTTGAGAGCGAGCGGCGCTATGCCACACTGGTCGCACTGGTTCTGGATGGAACAGCTACAGTCACCGATGAAATTATTGATCTGCATGATCATATCCTGATGAAGTTATTCAGTACAGCCAAGAACAAACATCAACAGCAGTTCCAGAGGCAGGGTAAAGCAATCAACGACAAGGTGCGCCTGTTCTCAAAAATCGGCCATGCCTTATTGGAGGCCAAGCAGTCAGGCGGCGATCCTTACGTCGCCATCGAGGCGGTTATTCCTTGGGAGGATTTCACACAGAGCATCACTGAAGCCGACCAGCTCGCTAAACCAGAATCGTTCGATCACTTACACTTGGTTGGCGAGCAATTCAACACGCTACGCCGGTACACGCCGGAACTCCTGGAAGTGATCAAGTTGCGTGCTGCACCGGCAGCACAGAGTGTGCTGGACGCCATTGAGGTAGTGCGCGGTATGAATACCGATAGCGCGCGCAAAGTACCGGTGAACGCACCGACCGCTTTTATAAAACCACGCTGGAAATCACTGGTACATACAGGTGATGGTATTGACCGCCGTTTTTATGAAATTTGCGCGCTATCGGAGCTGAAAAACTCGCTCCGTTCTGGCGACATCTGGGTGCAAGGCTCTCGCCAATTCCGCGACTTTGACGAATACCTTCTGCCAACCGAAAAGTTCGAGCTACTCAAGCAATCGAAGATGTCACAAATTGCAGTTAACCCCGACTGCGACCAATACCTGCATGACCGGTTGCACCAGCTGGAACAGCAACTGACCACGGTCAATCGCTTGGCGCAGGCCAACGAACTTCCTGATGCGATCATCACCGACTCTGGCCTGAAGATCACGCCACTGGATGCTGTCGTGCCCGAAGCGGCGCAACAGCTGATAGATCAAGCCGGAATGCTGTTGCCCCGCATCAAAATCACCGAGTTGTTGATGGATGTAGATGACTGGACGGGCTTCACCCGACATTTTGTCCATCTAAAAGATGGCAAGCCGACAAAGGATAGGACGCTGCTATTGTCCGCAATCCTGGCCGATGCCATCAACCTAGGACTGACAAAGATGGCCGAGTCTAGCCATGGCACGACCTACGCAAAACTGTCTTGGCTACAAGCTTGGCACATTCGGGACGAGACCTATTCGGCTGGTCTGGCCGATCTGGTGAATGCCCAATTCAGCCACAACTTTGCCGAGAACTGGGGAGACGGCACCACATCGTCGTCTGACGGACAGCGCTTCCGCGCTGGCGGCAAGGCCGAGAGCACAGGCCATGTCAACCCAAAGTACGGTAGCGAACCGGGCAGATTGTTCTACACCCATATATCCGACCAATATGCACCGTTCAGCACTAAGGTGGTCAACGTTGGCGTACGTGATTCCACCTATGTGCTTGATGGTCTGCTGTACCACGAATCGGATTTACGGATCGAGGAACACTACACGGACACAGCGGGTTTTACCGACCATGTTTTCGCTCTAATGCACCTACTGGGCTTCCGCTTCGCACCACGCATCCGCGACCTGAAGGATACCAAGTTGTATGCGCCGAAGAACGGGCAGGACTACCCGGCGCTACAGAGCATGATTGGTGGCACCCTGAACGTCAAAAGCATCCACGCTCATTGGGATGAAATTCTTCGGCTGGCCGCATCAATTAAACAAGGCACCGTCACCGCCTCGCTGATGGTGCGAAAACTCGGAAGCTACCCGCGTCAGAACGGTCTGGCTGTTGCCCTACGCGAGTTGGGCCGCATTGAGCGCACGTTGTTCATCCTGGATTGGCTACAACGCGTGGAACTCCGCAGACGGGTTCAGGCTGGGCTGAATAAGGGCGAGTCTCGCAACGCCCTAGCCAGAGCAGTGTTTTTCAACCGGCTTGGCGAAATACGCGACCGAAGTTTCGAGCAGCAGCGCTATCGTGCCAGTGGCCTCAATCTGGTGACTGCGGCCATTGTATTGTGGAACACAGTCTATCTGGAAAGGGCGACGCAAAGGCTGCGCGAGTCGGGCAAGCCTATCGACGACGCGCTATTGCAATACCTGTCGCCGCTGGGCTGGGAACACATCAACCTGACCGGCGATTACGTCTGGCGGCAAAGCAGGAAGATCGAGGACGGTCAGTTTCGGCCGCTACGTATCATCGGAAAGTCTTAGCGTACTATTTTTTCCGAATTCTGCGACGCCCCCTACTAGACATCTTTCCTAAATAATTGATGCGGGATTAACCTTGATAGGCTTAAATAGATATGCCTCTAAAAACACGGACAGCCATTAGCATGGGTTAATCTGAGCACGTTACAAGCGGAAATCCCGTTTGCAGAGACAGACTCATGTGCAAGCAATTGCACCGGAACCAGTTGACTTGATTGTTTTGCTGACGAACTGAACTTCTTTTTGTAATAGCTAAAAATGTGCGGCTTAATGTCATGCTCTTTACAGTACTCAGTCTGAGATAAACTGCTGGCTTGCCATTGTGCTATATAGCCTTGCATAGCGGCGTGATTTTGATATGGATTCATGAATACCCCCTATTGAAATAAGAGGCAGTAGTTTGCCTTGATTTTAAAGGCTTGAGTATGTGTGCTTTAATTGACGGTTACACAACGTCTAATGGAAAACTCGTATTTCACTTGTTTGCAGCATTAGCCGAATTTGAACGTAATTTGATCGGAGAAAGAACACGTGCCGGATTAGATGCAGCTCGTGCGCGTGGAAGAAAAGTAGGGCGCCCAGAAGCATTGGATGCTGAAAAGCGTAAATTGCTGATTGATCTTTATGAACAGAAAAAAACGCCTATTAACACGCTATGCGAAATGATGGGAATTTCCAAGCCAACCCTCTATGCCTACTTGAAAAAAAAAGATAATTCCTAAGGAGCTTTGCGTACCTTTGTTGGGTTAAAGCAAGCGACTTATTTTTATTAAAAGTCGAATAACTCGATGTTCAAGTTTTTAAGCTTAGAAATACAGCCGGAAAACGGGTAAGCTAATCAGTGTAAACTGCCACGTATTTCAACACCATGTTGATGTACGAGCCGGCACACTTTATAAAATCGTTTGTCACTGATTTAGATGCAGCCCTGGGAAAGCTAAAGTCCAATGCCAGGCTGACGCACCTACAAAAGACTTGGCTAGGATTTTGTTTAACGGGGATGTTACTGACC
>NZ_JAWPOH010000089.1:0-10025 GCF_037671525.1 Methylobacter svalbardensis | reverse complement strand
TAGCATCAAAGCAGGACTCAATCAATTCGAGGACTTTGGGTTCGTCGGATAGTTGATTTAAGGCAGCGTTCAGCAGTTTGCGCTGGTGATGATCTAATTCACGGATTGCAGTAATTAATTGAAAAAAATCGGCGTTTTTCATGATGATCTCCAATTGAAAACCTACATGGCTTATTTTATGAAAAAGAAATAAAAAATTCCATAGTTAACGATGACATAGCCTATTTCTAAGCTTAAAAACTTGAACATCGAGTTATAACGGACAGAGTTTTTTCATAGATATTGCCGACGGCAAGATGGTTAGTCTTAATCGGATATTTGAAATATCTGGAGCTACTAAAGGCAAAGAACCTAAAGAGTGGAATAAGCTAGATAGTACAAAAAACCTAATAGAATCAATAAAAGGGGGGAAATCCCCCATTTTAAAAACCAAGCGTGGAATCGGCGGCGGCACTTGGGTGCACTGGCAACTAGCCTTGTCCTATGCTCAATATCTTTCACCTGAACTGCATCTTGCTGTAAATCAAATTTTTAAGGAAAGGCTTGAAGAAACAATTGATCCTGAGCTCGGTATAGCCAGGAGCCGGGAAAGAGCTAAAGCATCGTGGAAAAACCAAGGTCATGACGATCAATGGATTGCAAAACGCGAGCAGCATATCGATACTCGTAAAGCTTATACAGAAGCCCTGATTGGGCATAATGTTAAGTCAGGGTATGAAATAGGCCAATGCACCAACAAGATTTATAAGGGCATATTCAGCAAAGATAAGTCAGAAATAGAGCGGGACATCCGAGCGAAAAACCCAGGACTGCTAAAGAAAGTAAATATCCGCGATCATGCAAAATTATCCTCTTTGGCGGCCATTGGTCTTGCTGAAGCGTTGGCTTCAGAAGAAATAGATGAGTTCGATGTACGTGGTGTCAAAGATTGTGCTCAATTATCTTTTGATAAGGGAGCATCAGTTCGTTTAGCATTGCAAGACGCTCAATCTAAGTCACCTAAAAAACCTGTCGTGAAGCCATTTAATACAGAGTCCCATTATAATGGTATTGCTGGCTTGAAGGAGGCTTTGAAAGGTAAATAGCGGTCTAGAATATAAATATGGAGTGTGGCCATATTTTACTCCCGTCTTACTCTAAAACCGTTTAACTTTAGAGCGAGCTATGAAGTCAAGTAGCTTGCGCATTTGCAAATCGGTTATGGGCGAACCTCGTGCTAGCTGATTCTGAATACAAGCGTTGACATCACTCTGGCTGACATGTCGGCATTTAGCGAGTAATTTGATGAAAACAGTTTTATCTGGTGTTGGTTGACCAGTTGCTGGATCTGGAACAGCGGCACACCCATTTTGATGCCTAAATCTTTAACCCTTGCTACGGGCAACGACGCAACCGTCATTATTACTGAGCACCAGCACCGGTTTACCAATCAGGTCAGGCCGAAACACCCGCTCACACGGAACGTAAAAATTGTTACAGTCAACTAAGGCGAGAAGCGGCTGCATTACACGGAATGGATGACGTTGGTCACCACGCCCCAGATCACCATTTCAAGCTCTTCGTAGATGACAATATCGGGATAAGCTGGATTCTCTGCCTTGAGTTGCCATTGCTCATTATCTCGCTCCAAGCGTTTTACTGTCAGTTCGCCATTCAATGCACAAATGACAATCTTACCCGGCACCGGATCAATGGAGCGATCCACCACCAAAATATCATTAGGATGGATACCAGCACCGAGCATGGATTCGCCTTGAGCTCTGACAAAGAACGTAGCGGCGGGCTTTTGTACCAGCAGCTCATTTAAATCCAACGTTTTCTCAACGTAATCATCGGCAGGCGAAGGAAAACCGGCGGCGACTTTGCCACCAAATAACGGCAACGCACACAAGCTTGGCGTTCTGGACGGGAAGAGAATCAACTCCGTGCTGTTAGACAACCCTTCGAACTGCTGCTTTCGGACATCAAGCAGGTTTTTGATGGCTGGAATCAGGCTTTCAGGTACACGTATGGCCTTGGTAGTTTCACCGTAGGCGGATGAGCCTTTTTTGCGACCAGCATTGGGTCTGGCTCCGCCTCTTGTTTAGATTTTATCTTGCGGCATAATGTGCACTATAGAAAAATGCACGCTTTTCAAAAGAACATACTACCATTCTTTGCCGTGCCTGGGGATTTCTTAACTGGGCTGGGAGCACCAATCTACCTAGCGCTCACTAGAGACCTTTTTTAAAAAGTATAGCTTTAATGTAAAGATAAGTTTAAAGTTTAAAGTAAAAAATGATCCAATGGACGTGGTTCCCCCCGATGAAAAATGTTTTTGATTTTCGTGACGAGCTGGTTTTAGATTACAGCTCTTTCTCACGCAGCTTCACCCGCATTGCCGCCTCAGACATCCGTCAAGAAGTTGAGCGCCAATACGATGCAGGTCGCTATTGGCCTGAAGCACTGATTCAAATAAATCCCAATTACCAGCGCAAAACGACAGTTCAGCAACTCGCCGAACAAGGCATTCTGCATAAAAAATGTGCTGATATTTTCCAAGTGGGTAAGTTGGAAAATAACCCACAACCGTTACATCTTTACACACATCAACTTCAAGCTATAGCTAAAGCACAATCTGGCCAAAGCTATGTTGTAACTACAGGCACTGGTTCGGGTAAATCGCTGTCTTTCTTTATTCCCGTAATCGACAAAATTCTTCAAAATAAAGCAAGTGATAGCGCTGCAAAAACGCGAGCCATTGTCATTTATCCTATGAACGCGTTAGCAAATAGTCAGCTTGAGGAATTAAATAAATTTTTGTACGGCTACGCTGACGCTGAAAGGCCCTTCAGTGTTGCTCGTTACACAGGACAGGAATCCAAGGCAGAACGTGAAGCGATAGCAGAAAACCCACCGGATATTTTGCTAACCAATTTCATGATGCTTGAGCTCATACTGACGCGTTATGAGGATACAGATCGCCGTGTTGTCGAGCATTGTAAAGGGCTCAATTTTTTAATCCTGGACGAACTACATACCTATAGAGGCCGACAAGGTGCCGATGTTGCTTTGTTAGTTCGCCGATTACGCGAACGATTGCACGCCAAACAAATGATTTGTATCGGCACCTCGGCAACCATGTCGAGCACTGGTAGCAAAGATGACCAGATGAAAACAGTAGCCGAAGTTTCCAGTAAGTTATTTGGCACCTTAGTCTCCCCCAACGACATTATCCGTGAAACGCTTGAACGTGTTACCGACCCTTCAAGGGATGTTGCCGCCATTCGATTTCTTCTATTGGAATCACTTACCAGAACAGCCTTTGAATGGTCAGCTTTTGAAGACTTTCGAAACGATCCGATCGCCATTTGGGTGGAATTGAATCTGGGCATTGAGTTACCCGTTGATAGCGAACCCGTTCGAGCAAAACCCATCAGCTTGTCAGAAGCAGCAACCCGATTGGCTCAAGATGCTTCCTGCAACGTGGAAATTGCAAAAGCAGGATTGCAAAAATTCCTCATAGCAGCCCAGCACAGTGTCAAAACACCACAAAACCAACCACCGTTTGCATTTAAGCTGCATCAATTTATTAGCGGTCCCGGAAAAGTTCATGCGACCTTAGAGACTCAAGGTGCCAGACATATTACTATGGATGCGCAACGTTTTGCACCGGGGCGGCAAACAGAATTAGTGCTTTTGTATCCTACCCATTTCTGTCGGGAATGTGGGCAGGAATATCATCCTGTCTGGCGTGAACAAAATAGCGACATCCATTTCAAACCACGGGAAATTGATGATATAAGTGCCAACGAAAATGAAGATGCCCGGTTTGGATTTTTATGTCCAAGCAGTAACCGTCAACAATTTCAGGGGAACATAGAAGACCTGCCTGAAGTCTGGCTTGATCTTAGTAAAGCTCAGCCAAAAGTAAAAAGCCATTATAAGAAAGCATTGCCCATTGCTACGCAAGTTGATCCACAAGGTGTCGAAAAGCGAGGTGAGCATTATTGGTTTATACCGGGGAAATTCCGTTTTTGTCTAAACTGTGCCTATGTGCATGAGGCGCATGGCAAAGACATTAACCGGTTACCAAGCCTTTCAGGCGAAGGGCGTTCATCAGCAACGACCATGCTTACACTGAGTGCTTTACGACAGCTATTTTCTGAAACCGATATTCCAAAAGGCATCCCAGACCCCAGAAAATTACTTGGCTTTACCGATAATCGCCAAGATGCCGCCTTACAAGCAGGTCATTTTAATGATTTTGTATTCTTGCTTACTTTACGAGCTGGCCTGATAGCAGCCTTACAAAATAACAAGGGAATTCTGACTGAAGAGCATTTGGCGGACGAAGTATTTAATGCACTCGGTTTCAATCAATTAGATGCTGCAACATTGGCAGAGTACCTGCGGACGCCCAAGTTAATGGGGCTTGCTCGACAAGAAGCGCAGCGAACTTTACGATTCGTATTGGGTTATCGGCTACTGAGAGATTTGCGTAGAGGTTGGCGATTTAATAATCCCAATCTCGATCAACTTAATCTTCTGATTGTTAATTATCGTGGATTGCAAGAGTTTTGTGCTGATGAATCGGCATTTGGTCTGCCGGAAACTTTATTACGCAAACTGGGAACAAATGGGCGCGAAGCATTCTGCCGGTTGGTGTTTGATGAAATGCGACGAGCGCTATGTTTGGAAAGCCGTTATCTGGATCCTGTTGACCAGGAAAAAACCAAAAACACCGCTCATCAATATCTCAACGAACGCTGGGCATTTTCGTCAGATGAGGCTTTGGCTACCTCAAAGTATTTGATCCTCGGCAAGCGTCCCGAATATAAAGGCAAACCGCGTAATGATTTAGTTAGTGGCGGCCCTCGTTCACGTATCATCAAACAACTAAAAAGAGCAGCGTTCTGGAAAGAATCGCCATTTGCTGGACAAGTTTCCAATTGGAAGGAACAGGAACTTGTTGAAGCAATGGAGACTCTGCTAAATGTAGCTGTAAATTACGGGTATGTTCATAAGCATTCTATCGACAATTCAATTCTGGGATGGCGATTAAATGCCGCCGCTATGGATTGGTGCTTACCACTTATTGATGATAGTGAGGATCAAAGCAAGCCCAATGCTTTTTTCCGCCAGCTTTATCTGGTGATGGCTCAAATAATTAAAATGCCTGCGCATCCCTTGTTTGACTTTGAGGCTCACGAACATACCGCCCAAGTTGATGCCACTCGCCGTCAGTTGCTTGAACAGCGCTTTCGCTATACCGACAAAGATCGTCAGGATTGGGCGGATAATCCCGCACATGAAGCCCCTTTGGAGCGTTTGCCGGTGATGTTTTGTTCGCCCACTATGGAACTCGGGGTTGATATTTCCGCCCTTAATACCGTTTATTTACGCAATGTGCCGCCCACCCCTGCCAATTACTCACAACGTAGTGGTCGGGCAGGCAGATCCGGCCAGCAAGCATTAGTCATCACTTATTGTGCAGCGCTAAGTCCTCATGATCAATGGTTTTTCCATAATGCCGACAAAATGGTTCACGGCATCGTCAAGCCACCTACCTTGGATTTAGCTAACCGTGATTTAGTAGAAAGTCATTTACACGCAGTATGGCTGGCCTGTTGCGAAGTGGAATTGGAAAACAGTATTGCCCCATTAGTCGATCTGGAAAAGGCAGACAAACCTATAAAACCAGAACTACTTGCCCGCCTTAGCGACAAAGATGCTCTGGTTAAAGCCAAAATTGCAGCCACACGCGTTGTCGCTCAATTACAAAACGAGCTGAAAGATACTAACTGGTTCAATAGTGACTATGTTGAGCAAGTTATTGATGACTCACCCAAGGCATTTGCCAATGCCTTGGAACGCTGGCGAACGCTTTTTGATGCAACCCTTAAGCAAATGGATATGGCTGATAGCATTGTCAAAAGCCATACTACATCGCACAGCGAACGCGAAAACGCCCGTCGGCGTTACGGAGATGCAGCACGCCAATACACAGTTTTATTAAAAACAGGCAATACCCAAAATTCCGATTTCTATACCTATCGTTATTTAGCAAGCCAAGGTTTTTTACCAGGCTACAACTTCCCCAGACTACCTCTTATGGCCTGGATTCCTGCACGCGGTGGAGCCAATAGCAGTGGCAAGGATGATACTGGCAGCATGGTAAGTCGCCCGCGTTTTCTGGCGCTGTCTGAATTCGGTCCGCGCAGCCTGATATACCACGAAGGCCAGATGTATCGCGTGGTTCGTGCAAAACTCAATGTAGGCTCGGATGATCATGTTTCAGGAAACAGTACCTTAGGTACGTTGTCTGCCCGTATCTGTAGTCAATGCGGGTATGGACATCTAGGCGAAGAGCAAGAATCAGAACCATTGGCAAATTGTTGCGAGAATTGCGGCGCATTACTTACCGAGCATGACTGGGTCAATCAACTTTATCGTATCGAAACCGTTGAGACTGTAGCGGTAGAACGAATTTCAATCAACGATGAAGAGCGTCAACGCCAAGGTTTTGAGTTACAAACCACATATCGATTTCTGCCTGGCCCGGATGGTGTGGTGCAAAAGCAGGAAGCGCATGTTATCTATCAAAATGAAACGTTTTGCGCTATTACCTATTCACCGGCCGCTCAAATTTGGCGTATTAATCGAGGTTGGCGAAGGCGCAAAGATAAAAATCAGCTAGGCTTTTACATCAATCCCATTACGGGAGTTTGGAGCAAGCAGGATGATCCGAATAAAGACGATACGCCGGAGACCAACGAAGCATTACTTGAGAAAGTGCCTAATCAACGTATTGTTCCATTTGTAGAAGATCACCGTAATATCCTGATTCTTGCCCCGGTAAAACCCTTATCTCTGGAGGCCATGGCGACTTTACAGGCCGCACTTAAGCGTGGCATTGAGCAGACTTTCCAAATTGAGGAATCAGAGCTGGTTGTAGAGCCCTTGCCAACGACTGATAATCGCCAGGCGTTATTGTTTTATGAAGCCGCAGAAGGTGGGGCCGGTGTTTTAACTCGCTTAGCCACTGAGCCAACCAGCCTGGCAATGGTGGCTAGCGCTGCACTCCGCGTGATGCACTTTGGTTCCATAGAAAATATTTCAACCCTTGAAGAACTTAAACAGCATGAACAACGTAACGCTGAGGGTGAAAGTATTTGCGAAGCAGGTTGTTACCAATGCTTGCTATCTTATTTCAATCAACCTGACCATGATCATATCGACAGGCGAAACCCAGATGCTTTGCAGTTGTTATTAGCACTAGTCAATGCCAATGTCACTTCGATAAACCTTGAATCTCAGCCCTCTAAACAGCAAGCAGCTGAAAATGTTATGCTTAGTGCATGGCTGAACGAGTTAAAAGCAAGGCAACTAAAACAACCTGATGCGATTGAAGTCTCGATCAATCAAGGACAAACCATTGCTGCCGCCCAATATAAAAGCTCGCGTATTTTAATATTTTTAGAGCCCTTGATAAACGACATAAAAATCCAATTGGAGGACAAAGGCTGGCAAGTGCTGGATTTTTCAAAGCCCACGCTGTGGTCTGATTTATTTGAACAATACGCCGATCTACTCGGTAAACAAGAGAACAATTCATGAACATGCCAGCCCACGATTTCAGTATCGGCAATCTAGTTCGAGCACGAGGCCGTGAGTGGGTCGTACAACCCGATTCAAAGCAAGATTGGCTGCGTTTACGGCCATTGGGCGGTGCTGACAATGACATCATTTCGTTGATTCCCGGACTGGAATTCCAACCAGTTGAACCAGCCACATTTCCTTGGCCCAATCCCGAAAAACCCGGCAATCATGCAGCTGCCTTACTTTTACGAGATGCACTGCGCCTAAAATTGCGTGCTGGAGGTGGTCCATTTCGATCTTTTGGTAACATTGCAGTAGAACCAAGAGCCTACCAACTGGTGCCATTACTCATGGCATTACGACTAACGACAGTGCGACTATTGATTGCCGATGATGTGGGTGTCGGTAAAACTATTGAAGCCGGTTTAATAGTTCGCGAATTGATGGATCGCGGCGAAATAAGCCGATTAGCTGTACTCTGTCCGCCGCATTTGGTTGATCAATGGCAAAGTGAACTGGAAGAACGCTTCAACATCCAGGCCGTTGTTTTAACCTCAGCAAGTGCCAGCCGTATCGAACGCGATTTGCCGCATGGTGTCAGTTTGTTTGATCATTATCCCTGTATCGTGGTAAGTCTTGACTACATTAAAAGTGAGCGCCATCGTGAACATTTTCTAGCTATTGCTCCAGAATGTGTAATTGTCGATGAAGCCCATACCTGCGTGAGTAGCGGCCAAGGTAAACAATTGCGTTTTGAATTGTTGCAACGCCTAGTAGCCAATGAAGAGCGACACATACTGTTACTTACTGCTACCCCGCATTCTGGCGATGAAACCGCTTTTTATAACCTTCTGTCGCTACTAAATCCCGCGTTTTCAACGTTACAGAACCGCACTTCTGCAAGCGATCCGCTACGCCTAGAATTGGCTCGCCATTTCGTTCAGCGTCGCCGAATAGATATTGACGAATGGCACGATACGCGGGGGTTTCCTAAACGCTTAACCACAGAATTGACTTACGAGCTCAGCGGTGCGTGGGGACAGTTTTTTGATGACGTGCAAAGCTATTGCCGTGAACTCGCTGAATCAGTTGAACAATCATCCAGCGGCAATGCCCGATTGATTTGGTATGCCACTTTAGCGTTATTACGCTGCGTAGCATCATCACCAGCAGCTGCCGTCAGAGCTTTGAATACTAGGCTTGAGGGTACATTGGATAATGAGACATGTCTGACCGATAACAGGCTATACGATGGTCAATCGGATGACTTGGACAGTAACGATCTCGAACCGCCCGCGCAATTGCAAGATGCAGCTCGATTACAGCACTTGATTGCTCAAGCAGAAAGCTTGAGCGGCAAAGCCGGTGATCCCAAGCTGGCATTATTAATTACCCACGTCAAAAGCCTGCTAAAAGATGGTTTTCACACAGTCATCTTTTGCCGCTACATCGCTACCGCCCATTATGTTGCCGAACACTTACGAGCCTACTTTCCGGCCGTAACCGTAGAAGCTGTGACTGGCGAATACACACCGGCAGAACGCGAACTGCGCATACAAACAATGGAAGACGCCGAACAGCGTTTGCTGGTTGCTACCGACTGTTTGTCGGAAGGCATCAACTTACAGCATTTATTTACCGCAGTGGTGCATTACGATTTAGCATGGAATCCAACTCGCCATGAACAACGCGAAGGCCGAGTTGACCGATTTGGACAGCAAGCTCCTGAAGTGCGCTGTACCATGCTCTACGGTCAGGATAACCCTGTAGATGGTTTTGTATTAAACGTAATTCTCAGAAAAGCCGAGGTCATTCGCAAAGAGCTCGGGGTATTGGTACCCATGCCGGAGGATGAGTCCCGTATAAATCAGGCACTTGTCAAAGCTGCCTTGATGAAGCGTGGCGAAATGAATCAAGCGCCAATTCAAGCCAGTCTTTTTGATTTCGAAGTAGCGGAAGAGTATTTAAAACCTCTCCAAGCCCAATGGCATAACGCCATGGAAAAAGCCAAGGCCAATCGCACTGTGTTTGCCCAGCGCAGGATTAAACCGGAAGAAGTCATGCCGGAATGGCAAAAACAGCAAATTGCACTGGGATCCGAGGCCGATGTTAAACGCTTTGTACAAACGGCCTGTGCTCGACTCAATGCGCCACTGGAAGCGTTTAAACTCGATGTTCAAGTTTTTAAATTTTTTGCAGCCTGATTCTTGGAAAATTATCCAGCAGCACGGTACTGTAGCGAAACCGTCGGCCCTAAACGCCCCAAATCCCTCCCAACCATATGTTTTCCAGAAGGCATTAACTGAAAAACCTCATCAATAAGTCCAGCCAATTCTTTGAGCTTAGCCGCAGGATTCTTATCTACTAACAAGGCTTTGATAAATTCAATCAGCACCTCCATTTGAGATTTTCTTTGCAGACTGCCTACGGTATACGCGGGCAGT
>NZ_JAWPOH010000088.1:0-10147 GCF_037671525.1 Methylobacter svalbardensis | reverse complement strand
TAGCATCAAAGCAGGACTCAATCAATTCGAGGACTTTGGGTTCGTCGGATAGTTGATTTAAGGCAGCGTTCAGCAGTTTGCGCTGGTGATGATCTAATTCACGGATTGCAGTAATTAATTGAAAAAAATCGGCGTTTTTCATGATGATCTCCAATTGAAAACCTACATGGCTTATTTTATGAAAAAGAAATAAAAAATTCCATAGTTAACGATGACATAGCCTACTTCTAAGGCCAATTCAAAGAATCATAAACCAGATTTTAAAACCAATATTTCTTTAAATAGTCTTGCCATTTTGACAGGTGAATTACCACCTTTTAAGAAAGAAAACGCTCTTGTTGATAAAGGCATCTATGTGTCGTTTAGGCAAGGTGATATTACAGATGAGATGAGCAAGCACTTATACAAGCTTGCCAGTAATGGTACCTTAGCGCTTGTAAATGCTGCATTTATACAATACTTGATGTCAGATTTTGAAAAGAAGGAGGAACTGGCCAAACAATACAAGCAAGATTACTTGAAATTGCTGGAGAAAGAGTTCCTTAAAAATCCACGCGTCTGCAATCAACTTGCTGGACTGTTAGTGGCGTGGCGCTTTTTCTGCACATTTGCCTACAAGATGAAAGCTATTGATAACACTCAATCTAAGGAACTGAAGAAAGTGGTCAGGCAACGGCTGATTGATCTAGCAGGTGAACAAAAAACGATTTCATCACTCAATCCTGGCAACTTGTTGCTCAAAGGACTAGAGCAAGCATTGAAAGATGGTCGAGCCCATATCCTAGATTCAGAGACCGGAAAACAGCCTAAAGGAGTGCCGTCTGTTAGAGTGGGATGGAAGGATATGAATCCAGGTGGTCTCTGTATTGGCCTGCTCAACGTTGAGACAGGCGATCTGTTTATTCCGGGCAATATTGATGTGAAAAAATTGATCAACCTGCTACCTGAAGAAGATAAAAAGCACTTTTCTGCCACAACGAAGAAGTTCTGGATCGACCTTAAAGCTTTGGGTTTACTCGAATGCCCCGAAAAGGATAGAAACAGAGTCAGGAAAATCTTTCCATGGACCGAGGAGAAAGAGCATTACCATCTTAAGATGAAGATAGTTAAATCGGCCGCTAAAAATTAAAGCGGATTTCAATCGGAATTAACTATGCTGCCGGCATCGCAAAACTATTGTGATGCCGGTTTTTAGTAGCGTCTATAAAAGACATTTTATCAGGTTGTTTTACCAACCAGAATACATTCGAACCAAAGCATTCAAAAATGTCTTATGCCTTAAACACTATCAAGTTATTGATTTTATTAATATATAAATTAATCAATTCTTGACATTCAAGCCTTGCTATGTTATATTATATCAAAGGCGATATTGTTCTCTTTTTGCCCCAACGATCCCTTCGTCGCCCTCAAAATCATCGCATTTGTCATAGCTAGCCATTGGGTTTGAACCCCGGTGCAGTTTCGTGTGCGCGTTGGTTTTTGAGTGCCTGGAGGAATTTTCAATTGTTGTTTTATGGAGATCATTATGAAGTCACCTTCTATCACCGTTATACGTGTTTTGGACCATTTCATTATCGGCGGCACGGAGCATTTCTCTTTTGCCGAGCACGGGTTGTTATGACGCTGACGCCTATGAATCTCGCTTGCAACGCCATCAAAAAACGGCAGTATCGACATATCATGGCGGCTATATTGACGCATATTATCGTATGGGGGCATTACGTTGCGGAGACTGCGGTATGACGACGAAACAGCGCCACCCCGTATATACGACATTGCGTTGACGACACTGTGTCGCATAGACGGGCTACTTCGATAGTTTGCCCCCATCGGTCGACGGTCGATGCGTTCCTTGTTGCAACAAGGAACGATGTTGCAAGATTGGCCTGAGCCTTTGAATCAAGGTCATAACTGAAATCCAATAGGCGCTTACTACAAAAACGCGTGGTGAAATACAACATGCAAACATTCCACCTAATGCACCTCAATCAGCATCATCACGAGCGTTGATCGATTTTTTCAGATTCAAACAGGTGGCAAAAAATAGCTTGTGTTAATTCCTGCTAAACGAAAGTAACCCATTTTCGTAACAGCACGCCGTCAACATTAACGAAAGCAATTCCTGTGCCTAACTGACATCACGAAAATCCTAGCTTGTGTTAATACACATTAATGAAAGCCAGGGCATTAAGCGGCTTACTTTAGCCACTTGATAGATAAGCAGTACCCAAATCCACGGCACACCATCGCCACCACTTACACCATCCATTAAATTTCCAGGAGAGCACCATGAATGCAGTACACAGCAGACATATTAAACAACAGTTACAACAAAAGTTCGACACCTACTACCAGCAGATTCATCAACAGCAAACAGACCCGGTTAGCCTGTATCTGGATAGCTTGGCACCGACAGGCCGCCGTTCGGTAAAAAGCTTACTTTGCAGTACGACTAAGATAGTCGGCTTTGAAGGTCGACTGGAAGAAATGCCCTGGAACCTCATTGAGTACCAGCATCTGGCCTTGATCAGAAACACACTTAAACAGGAGGGAAAAAGCGCCAACACTATCAATCTAGCCCTTTCCGCAGTACGCGGTGTCATGAAGGCTTGCTTCCATCTGAAACTGATCACTGCCGACCATATGCTGTTGCTTAAAGGCATCAGTGCCGGACGCAGTCAGCGCCTACCCAGTGGGCGGAGCCTGAACAAAAATGAACTGGCGAAGCTGCACCGCAGTTGCAAGCTGGACAAAACCATCATCGGTAAACGGGATTATGCCGTTATCGCCTTGTTGTTGGCCACCGGTATCAGACGCTCAGAAGTCATAGCCGTTACCGTCGATGATTACAATACCCGAACCGGTGTACTCAACATTCAGGCGGGGAAAGGCGATAAACAACGCACCGCGTATCTGAATGCTGAAAGTCGACTGGTTATCCGTCAATGGCTGACTGAGCGGGGAAAGCTGCCTGGCAGTCTGTTCAATCCCATCACTAAAACTGGCACCGTCCTGAACAAAGCCCTGAGCAGTCAGACTATATACGACATTATCAAGCAGCGTTCAGAACTAGCCAGAATAGACCGGGTCAGGCCCCATGACTTAAGGCGCACCTTTGTCACCCAGTTACTGGACGCCGGTGTCGATATTAACACCACCCGTCAGTTAGTCGGTCACTCCGACATTCAAACCACTGCCCGTTATGACTGCCGTGATCAGAAAAACCAGCAGCGAGCGGTGAAGCGGTTGATGTCTTAAGAAAAACCATCTATGACCCCGAATCAGCACATCTCAACTTAACCGACAAACTTAATACAGGAAGCAATCTCATGCCCTTACTAATTGAACATATCGATGCCATAGCCCGAAAGAAACAACGCGATGTCTTATACGTAACTTTTAATCCGATAAAAATGTCCGACATGGACTGGTGGGATAGTGACTCTTACGACTGGGAGCAGGCCCCGATGCGTGAGGCGGTCTGCAAATGGCTCACCGAACATGGCATTCCCTGGCAACTCTGTAGCTATTTTGCCAATGAAAACTGCATGTGCAGCTATGAAGGCCAAATCTATTTGGACGTTCCTTACGATGACAACGACCCATTATATGCGTTAGTGCGTGATTATCTGGAGAATCCCGACGGCAGCATGCGCTTTGAAACGGTTGGTTTCTGGGTTTTGCCATTGGAGACCGCCATGAACAACGCTCATCACGACGAACCAGGCTTTTGGGAGAGATGGGCCGAAGACTTTTAGTTTGCAGGATCATTCGCACCGATAGACGTGATCATGCGCTGATTGCCTTGATGTTGACAACAAGACTGCGTCGCTCTGAAGTGGTCGCCATCGATATTGATAACCATAACAGATAACAGCAGAACAGGCCCAGATCGGCAACGTCAGGCCTCATGACCTGCGACGCACCTTTCACCCAACTGCTTGAAGCGGGGTTGATCTCAATACCACGAGGCAATTGGCGAGGCACCAAGATATTCAAGCCACCGCCCGTTATGACTTTCGATCATAGAAAGACCAGCAGAGGGCAGTACAACAGTTAAAAAAGCATAAGGAAAAACGACCATGAACGACACTAGATTCACCCACGCTCTGAACATCGTTTTAATGTTGGACGAAAGCGGTTGTTTGAAGCAAGGGGTTGACTTCACTGATCCAATAAATGATCAGGAACTGGGCAAGCAGTGTAATAAACAGATTAAAGCCATCCTTATTATCTATGAGTTTCTCTTGCAACTATATCCAGAAAAACCGAATGAGGATGATTTAAAACAAGAAAAGCCTATAAGCGACAGGCACTGCCCACATTGCGGTGATCACGACATCAATTAAAAACCACTTTTAATTCCACCACACATTATACCAATTAGGAGAATCAGATGAACCACATTCATAAAAACCCATTGTTTGATCTCGGACAAACCGTGGCAACACCCGGCGCTATCGAAGTACTACAAGCATTAAACATTTCACCCACCAGCCTGTTGTGTCGTCATCAGTGTGGAGACTGGGGAGATCTGTGTGATGAGGACCAAGCTGAAAACAAGTATGCTCTAAGCCACGGATACCGGCTGTTTTCATCGTATAAAATAACAGAGACCATCAAGATTTGGGTGATAACCGAGGCGGATCGTTCAGTAACCACTTTGTTGCTGCCGGAAGACTACTAATAACCTGGGAGTTGATGATGCCTCGTCAAATCGAAAGGTTTTACCCTTTAGGCCAAGGTAAAAAAGCGGGTCGTTACATCGGTCAACAGGATGTGCTTTGTTATCGCCCCCCGTTGAGTTATAGCGCCACAGCCGAGTTGAAAGAATGTCACCCGTCGACAGGAAAGCAGTTTACTCAGTCGGAATGGTGGATATTTTTAACCCTGGAGGACCTGTCATGATCGAATCTGACTGATGAACTCCATCCGCTCCAATCTGTCACCCCTGAATCGGCTTAATCTGGTTCAGTTATTTATAATCATTTTAATGAGAATACTAACATGATCAAGCGCCTTACCATTCAACAGGCGGCAACGGCCATTGTCGCCGCTGATACTATTTTAATAACCGCAGGTGCCGGCATGGGGGTGGATTCCGGGCTGCCTGATTTTCGAGGTCAACAGGGCTTCTGGAAAACTCATCCTCAGTATGCCGCAGCAAACCTGACATTTATTGATCTGGCCAATCCAATCTGGTTTGAACAGGATCCCGCTAGAGCCTGGGGCTTTTATGGGTATCGTTATCAGTTGTACCAGCAAACTCATCCCCATCCCGGTTTTGCCTTACTGAAGCGTTGGCAGGATAACGCTCAGCAACCAGGATTTGTGGTGACCAGCAATGTCGATGGTCAATTTCAAAAAGCCGGGTTTTCAGAGGAACGGATTTATGAATGTCATGGTGCAATTCATTATTTGCAATGTACGGCATCTTGCAAGAACGAAATCTGGACAGTTCCAGCGTTTAGCTTTGATATTGAGCCACAGCAATTGCTTGCAGTGGGAGACTTACCGCTTTGTCCATACTGCGGCGAACCGGCAAGGCCCAATGTCTTGATGTTTGGCGACCACGATTGGCTATCAAGTCGCTCTGATCAGCAAGGCCAGCAATTTTATGCATGGAAAAACACGATGATGACTAAGAAGGTCGTAACGATAGAACTCGGTGCAGGCTCGACCATTGGTGGTATTCGTCGTATGGGTGAGCACATGTCAGGTACCTTAATCAGGATAAACCACAGAGAAGCAGAAGGGCCGCCGGGAACGATTTCCTTAGCAATGGGTGCATTGGAAGCACTGCAAGCCATTGATGCAGCTATTCAGAGTCAAAGGGCTTGAAGCCAGCGCCATCAAAGTAACAGGTAATTAAACCAAAACATCGACAGCGATTTAGGTAACAGTCGCCGGTCTATCAGTGATAATTTAACAAAAAAAATAACGCTCAGTCGCAGTTACCGTATTACAACATTCTACAATGTCCGGCGTTAATCTCACCAACGGAGTAAAAAACCATGTCAATTCAGCAAATCATTAAAGGTGAAGGTCAATGGCCTGTCTATATCTGGACAGACGAGTGCGATGAAAAATCAAAGCAGCAACTGACCAATGTTGCTCAACTGCCTTTTATTAACCACCATATTGCAGCCATGCCCGATGTGCATGTCGGTAGAGGTGCAACCATCGGTTCGGTGATTGCCACTACCCAGGCTATCATCCCTGCGGCAGTGGGTGTCGATTTGGGTTGCGGGATGATTGCTTGTCGTTTGTCACTAAATGCCAACGACATTGATGAGCAGTCCATCTTGAAAATCTACAACCAAATTCATCGTGATGTACCGGTGGGACGCAATCAACACCAGAGTGACAGAGCCTTGACCGACATTGCCTTGCCGTTTGAAGCTGAACTGAAAGTTATTATTCATAAGCACCCGAAGTTAAGAAAAGCCTTTCGTAACTTTGATAACTGGATTTACCAGATGGGTACGCTGGGTGGCGGCAATCACTTTATCGAAATATGCCTCGATGAAGCACAACATGTCTGGGTGATGTTGCATTCAGGTAGTAGGGGCATCGGTAATGCGATTGGCACCTATTTTATTGAACGGGCCAAGAAAGATATGCTGAAATGGGATGTGCATTTACCGGATACCGACCTGGCCTATTTGCAGGAAGGCAGCGTAAATTTCGATGATTACATCGAAGCTGTCGACTGGGCGCAACGATACGCCTACCAGAACCGGCAAGCCATGTTGGATTTAGTATTGGCAGGTATGCACCGGCATTTGCAGATACCTTTTACGGTCACCCGTGAGGTGGTCAATTGCCACCATAATTACGTCGCTCGTGAACACCATTTCGGCGTCGACAGTTGGGTGACGCGTAAAGGGGCGATACGTGCAGGCATAGGTGAGATGGGGATTATTCCGGGCAGTATGGGTGCCAAGTCGTATATAGTTCGAGGCAAAGGCAATCCCGATTCGTTTTGCTCCTGTGCCCACGGTGCCGGTAGGAAAATGAGTAGAACCGAGGCCCGTCATGTTTTTACCGTCGAGGATTTAAAGCAACAAACTGCCGGTGTGCAATGCAAAAAGGACAACAGCGTGTTGGATGAAATACCGGGGGCTTATAAAGACATTGATACCGTGATGGCAAATCAAGACGATCTTGTTGAGGTGGTGCATACCTTGAAGCAGATTATTACCATCAAGGGCTGATTACGTAAGCCTACAAACAAAAAGACTTCCAGGGCAGTTAAGCCGTGGAAGTCTTCACGTCGCTTGGTTAAACAGATCAGTTAGATAAATCAATCCCATGAAAATTGACCAGCTTTGCCTCTTTTACTGTTCACTTTAATATTACTGGCAATGGCCGCTGACGCGAACAGCGTGGATGAGATAATGAATTCGCCTGAAATAAAGCCCAGCAGGCCGATTACAAACACAGCTCCTATTAAAATATCTTTGTATAAATCGTTCATGAGTAAATCCTCGTATAAAGTTGAAAGGTTTTTTCATACTGCAACTTAACTATAAAGAAGATGTCTATTGTTGACAATGGTGCTGGGAATTTATGGATTATTTCCTGATTGGGTACAATATATTCATAAACCATTCATATAAACTGAGTATTTTAAAGGTTTAATATCCTTCTCTGGAAACAATCTTCTATCATTTGGCCCAAGCCAGCTCCCGCCAATCTGTCGTATAGCGTTGTGAAACTCGGTCTGCCTTTGGTTTCCAAGACTTATCAAAACCGGTGGCCGCTATTGCAATAGCCTTTGGAAAGCGTCGGTTGATTTGATCGACAACCTTCATTAACGGACGGTTTTCGTTGGGTAAGCTGTTATCAACAAAATCAAACAACTCAAGCTGGCCAGGTGATGATTCCGGCTTAATGTCGCTCAGTTGCACGCCGCATTTCTGGTAACCGTAACCTGTTTTAAATATTTCCGTCAGCAAGCGGTTGGCGGTGGTGATGATAGTGCGGGTGTCCTGAGTTGCTGCGCTGAGCTTGATGCTGGCAGAGCGTTGATATTGCGGTTCTTGCGGATTAAACGGATTGGTTCTGATAAACACTGTAATACAACCGGTTATCGACTGCTGTCTTCTAAGCTTTTCAGCGGCTCTGCTACCAAACTCGGTCAAGGCTGCGGACAGTTCTTTGTACTCAGTCAGTCGGCGGCTAAAACTGCGGGAACAGACAATCTGCTGCTTGTCCGGAGAAATCTCTTCCAGTTCCAGGCAGGCAATGCCATTAAGTTCCAGAACGGTTCTGGCAACCACGATATTAAACTGGGATTGAATGCGCTTGCTGGGTTGAATGGCTAGATCCCACACGGTATTGATCCCGATCTGGTTAAGCTTTGCCGTGGTGCGTGAACCGATGCCCCACACCTCGCCAACATCAACAATCTTCATTAGCTTTTCCCGGCGCACCGGATCAGATAAATCCAAAACGCCACCCGTTTGTTTCCATTTTTTAGCCGCAAAATTAGCCAACTTGGTCAGAGTTTTAGTCGGCCCCATGCCCACGCAGACCGGAATACCGGTGGCCCGGACAACGGCCTTTCTGATTCGGTGACCATAAGCAATGGGGTCTCTATGACACATGCCGGTTAAATCCAGAAATGCTTCGTCAATGGAATAGATTTCCATACTTGGGGCGAACTCTTCTAAAATTGACATCACCCTCGCTGACATATCGGCATACAGCGAGTAATTCGATGAAAACAGTTTTATCTGGTGTTGGTTGACCAGTTGCTGAATCTGGAACAGCGGCACACCCATTTTTATAAAATGTTTAATTTCCGCACTGCGGGCGACAACACAACCATCGTTGTTACTGAGTACCGCCACCGGTTTGCCAATCAGATCAGGCCTAAACACACGCTCACAGGAAACGTAAAAATTGTTACAATCGACTAAGGCAAGAAGCGGCTGCATTACAGTGGATGAATCACGTTGGTGACCACACCCCAGATCACCATCTCAAGCTCTTCGTGGATGACAATATCGGGATAGGCTGGATTCTCTGCCTTGAGTTGCCATTGTTCGTTATCGCGCTCCAGGCGCTTTACCGTCAGTTCACCATTTAATGCACAAATGACGATCTTGCCCGGCACCGGTTCGATAGAGCGATCCACGACCAAAATATCGTTTGGATGGATACCTGCGCCGAGCATCGATTCACCCTGGGCACGCACAAAGAACGTAGCAGCGGGCTTTTGTACTAACAGCTCGTTTAAATCCAGGGTTTTCTCAACATAATCATCGGCAGGCGAAGGAAAACCGGCGGCGACTTTTCCACCAAATAACGGCAACACACACAAGCTTGGCGTTTTGGAAGGGAAGAGAATCAACGCCGTGCTGTTAGGGAATCGTTCAAACTGCTGCTTTCGGACATCAAGCAGGTTTTTGACGGCGGGAATCAGGCTTTCAGGTAACCGTATGGCCTTGGTGGTTTCACCATAGACAGATGAGCCTTTTTTGCGGCCAGCATTGGGTCTGGCTCCGCCTCGATTTTCTGGATTAGTTGGTAACATGTGTTTATTTTGAAATATGTACACTTATCAAAAAAGCATATTACCACCTTATCGCTGGTGTTTGCTAAGTTCTTAACCGAAATTAGTCAATTCACTTTTTTCCCTATCAGATCTGAAAGCTTTGTAGCCTTTTTAAGCTTCGCAAGTCTAGTGTAGCGCGGCCCCTGCATTGCGCCTTGTGGCGCATCTCCAAAAATAATCGGCCTTATCGTAGATGCTTTCTCTGAGAAAATTAACTTGTACTTGCCGCCTTCGCCATAGGGTTCGATTCGGTCAACAGGCGCAAAGTGAGTAATAGCTGAAACTGGTGCGGTTTGGTAGGCGGCAATGTATTTTATTTTATCCAGCATCCCGCCAGAAATTCGAACAGCGAACCAATCATCAGCTGTCAAAAAATGTTGCTTAAAGCCTTCTTTTTGAGCAGGAACGATGATGGTATCAATTCCATGGGAAGGTGTTTTTCCGGAGGCATCTGTTCGGCGACAATTACCCTGTCCGGTCGGCGACAACTATCTTGACCGGTTGACCGATATGTAGGACAAGGGTGTATTTCATTTTTTTTGGAGTTCACCCTTGCCTGGAAAACGTATCACTCAACAT
>NZ_JAWPOH010000087.1:0-10424 GCF_037671525.1 Methylobacter svalbardensis | reverse complement strand
GGTCAGTAACATCCCCGTTAAACAAAATCCTAGCCAAGTCTTTTGTAGGTGCGTCAGCCTGGCATTGGACTTTAGCTTTCCCAGGGCTGCATCTAAATCAGTGACAAACGATTTTATAAAGTGTGCCGGCTCGTACATCAACATGGTGTTGAAATACGTGGCAGTTTACACTGATTAGCTTACCCGTTTTCCGGCTGTATTTCTAAGCTTAAAAACTTGAACATCGAGTTACAGTCCCCGCGAAATGGTTGCGCGGGTCAAGGCGGTACTGCGCCGATTGCAGCCCCAAGCGGATAATGATGAGCATCATGTTCAATTGTTAACTCTGGATGCCAACAGTTTTCGGGTATTGGCCGCAGGGCATGAAATCGAACTGACCTCAGTGGAATTCCAACTGCAGCAAGTGTTATACCGGCAACCCGGCCGCATCTTTTCCCGGTCTAAATTGATGGACCAGATATATCAGGATCAGCGTATTGTTTCGGACCGCACTATCGACAGTCACATCAAAAAATTGAGAAAAAAACTGGCCGAACTGTTACCCGGCCAGGAGCTGATCCATTCGGTCTATGGCGCCGGTTATCGCTATGATCCGCAACGGGATAGCGATCAGTTGAAGCTCGATCATTCTGCCTAAGGCAAGGAATAGATAAGCGTTAATTTGCACACTGTTTCCTTAATTGCTCCAAATTGTTTGCGCTTTTCGTGGTTAAAGTAGATCTCGAAAACGGAAAAACGCCGTTTGATGATCCTTAATCAATTGAGAGACTTAACATGAACAAAAAAATCATCACCATCATCGCACTGGCCTTAGCCTTTCCTTTAACTGTAGCCGCATTTCCCGGCGGCCATGACGGAGGCCGCCACCAGGGCAATAAAGTGGAACGTCTGGCCAAACAGCTGGATTTAAACGCCGAGCAAAAAAGTAAATTGGAAGTGATCTTCAAAGAACAGCAGGAAAAACGTGAGGCGCTTCGTCAGGAAAGCCGTTTGCGTATGCAGGAAGTGTTAACTGCCGAGCAGATGACCAAGTTGGATGCCATAAAAAAAGACCACCAGGAAAAATGGCAAAAACGTCATGAGGAAAGGAAAAACCAAAAACAAAACGAAAGCCAAAAGTAAACCCGCTTTGGTTGGAAGCGGCTGTTGTTGTCCAGGGAGGGACTTAGCCGCTAAACACCCAGATAAATCTTTTGAGGTAGATAACTATGAACAGTCTAAACCACAAAATCATGCTCCTTGTTGGTGTGCTGATGTTATTCGGCCAACAAACCGTCATGGCAGATAACCGGCCGTCTTCGCATCGGAACGCCCAGATCAACCGTGTGCACAACGCGCCTCTGCGTAAACCCCAGGTTGGGCATCGTTTCGACAGCCGCCGCAATAGGCCGGCACCCGCCTACAGGTACTATTACAAGCCCAGTTACCGGGTCAATCATTTTCCTCGCAGACATAACCGAGCTTTTGTTAATGCCCGCCGAAGATTTCTTTTCTGACGGTTTCTTTTATCGGCCATCCAGTGGCAGCAATGTCATTGTCGATGTGCCGATTGGCGCGGAGAACCTTATTACGTGTCGACAATACTTTTTAGCGCAGCCATCCCAGATGTTGTACCGGATCCGGGCTACGGTTAAAGACGCTGATTTGCGCAATACATTAATGTTATGCGCGCTACTGATTACTCCTTGCCGCTTTGCCGAATGCCCCAGAAGACCAGACCGACCAGGGCAAGAACGACTACGCCAATCAGGTAGTCCTGGAGTAAAAGTTCTTTTGGCTGCCCGTAAGTCTTGGCGACTAGGGTTCCGGAAGTCGTCGTCACAGTTGGCGTAGCGGATGGCAGCGTTGCGGTGTCCGTTGTTTGTTTATGTTTTGTAATGTCGGCATCCGGATAAACCATAAACCGCGCTACACCATCACGGAAAGACCAATCAATATCATGGTTTTCGGAGAGGGTTATCATTACATTTTCAGGCGGAATACCTGGATTAACCGCCAGATTTTCCA
This sequence comes from Methylobacter svalbardensis, assembly GCF_037671525.1. Taxonomy (NCBI): domain Bacteria; kingdom Pseudomonadati; phylum Pseudomonadota; class Gammaproteobacteria; order Methylococcales; family Methylococcaceae; genus Methylobacter; species Methylobacter svalbardensis. The sequence continues at coordinate 8,417 of NZ_JAWPOH010000087.1, read as the reverse complement.
CCACTTTTTTATAAAACGCCTGTTTTGATTCGTTTGAGCGGCCAGCACGCATCACCAAATGCATCATCACTCGGTCACCATCACGGCCTTGAAGCTGTAATTGCTCCGAATCGAGCTGATGAATAATCTGATAACGGTCATCCTGTGGGAAACCCATGGTTTCAATGACAGCTGAGTTGATGCCGTCACCAACCGCTTTAATGTATTCGGGCGATTTGCCTGAAAGTATCGAAATGTTAACGAGTGGCATGCTAATCCTGTGTTCTGGTGAATATTGTTAATGGGTCGGTTAACTTGCTATTAGTCGAGCGAAGTGTCGACTCATAAATTAATTGCGGGGCCAAGGGAGGCCGAAGACCAAATGTCTACTGATCAGTTTCTTCAACAAGCCGTTCGCTCTCATCGCTGCGTGCTGCGATTACCGCTTTGCGCAACCGCAGCAGAGTGGCTTCAAGAGTCGCGATATCTTCTGGGGAATAATCATTAAATATCCGATAAATGAATGCCAGATGCTCGGGAAAAGTGCGTTGGTATAAGGCCTTTCCCGCCTCCGTTAGTTGTACAATCTGACTGCGGCCGTCCGTTTCCGAGGCAACACGTTGAACCAGTCCTTTATCCTCCAACCGGCTGATTACGCCGGTCAACGTGCCTTTAGTAATTAAGGTTTTCTCACCCAGTATCTTGAAGTTCATACCGGCCGTAGTGCCTAAGGTGATGATAATATCGAATTGCGGCAGCGTCAGATCCAGGGTGTGAACATGACTGGCTGCATAAGATAAGAAAGTCTGGTGTGTGCGTAATAACTCTCGTAGAGCAGTCGGAAATGTTGATGCGGAGTCCATAGTGTCAATATTAATTGTTTTAATTAGTACCAAATAATAGCCCTAACGAGAATTAACCTCAAGGTTTTTAATATTATTTGAAGCAGCTCGTTAAATGCATGATCGCGGGCAGACCATTTTAACCTTCAGATGACCAATCCATGGGTTCATTGATCGGATAATTTAGGGGGATTCAGTCATTTTCGGCAAGACTTGCCGACCCTTCGACTCAAGTCGAATAGTATCCACCATCCATTAAACAGGTGAATCATGATCACTGACAAGTTCATAACTAATTGATAAATAAATAGTAGTTTTATAAACGCCCTTAGGAAATCCAGATAAAAAGCAGCGCCTATAAAAAAATAGTTCCTATTAGAACAAATAATAGTACTAATCAGAACCAAATCCGCTAAACTATAGCCATACCTAGCGATTGACTTGAATCTTTCTTATTCAGGCTCATTAATCGTTACGTAGAAATACTTTATTTATCAATTGTGAGGCTTACCCCATGAACACATTCAAAAAAATTCTGCTTTCTTCTGTCATGGCCATATCTATGGCGGCTATCTCATCAACGGCTTCTGCGGTAGCAAATCCATCTTATGAAAATGTTAAAGCGGCTATCGAAAATACCATGGCTAAAGTCGATGAGACCATTGCTGCGCTGAACAATGGCGCTGACAACGAAGTTGTGGCGGAAATGATCAGCGATGCCCGCCAATTGCAAAAAGATATTGCTAATAACGTGCTTGACCTAAAACGCAACCAAGCCAGCAATGTGTTGAAGCAAGCGCGTACAGCGGTCAAAAATAACGAACTGGAAGCCGCTAAAGAATCGTTAACTGATGCGGCAAACCGGTATAAAGAAATTCAACAGCTTTATGCCGCGAATCACTAAGCTTTAAAGGTAGCGGCGCCGTTTGGCAAACCACTTTAAACGACGCTGCAAACCAAACCCTTATTCGAGTTTTCGAGTAAGGGTTTTTTTACCGTCTTTCATACCGCTATTTGGTTTTCGTAAAAATTACTATAATATTCTGATTAATATCAATAATTCACTACAGAATAATAAGTTTATGAAAAACATACTGGTTGTATTTACCGGCGGAACTATCGGTTCTGTTGCCACTGACGGCACCATCAATACAGCAGACAGCGCATCATTCAAATTGATTCAGCTGTTTCAACAGCATGACGAAAATTACCGGAAAATCCATTTCGACACCATCCAGCCCCTGCAGGTTTTAAGCGAGAACCTTGCGCCCTGCGCATGGACATCCATCATTACCGCCATAGAAGCCGCCCGGCCCGAGCAATACGACGGCATCATCATGACTCACGGCACCGATACCTTGGCTTATACGGCTTGCGCGTTGAGCTTTTATTTTCATGCCACCCGGATTCCGATGCTGCTGGTTGCCAGCGATTATCCGCTGGATCATCCCCAAGCCAACGGAGTTGAAAACTTTATCTGTGCGGTTGAATTTATCCTGCAAATAAACCGCCCCGGAGTTTTTGTTCCCTATCGAAACCAACAGCAAACGACCCAAGTGCATCAAGGCACTCGCCTGACCTGTTCCTTACAGTTAAGCGGCGATTTTTTCAGCGTTCAGGCTAAGAGTTACCTGCATTTTGAAAACCGGCAGTTTTCATTATTGAATCCGCCAGCAAAAAAATCGCTACCCCATAATACGCCGTTAAAAGCCGATTTTTCCGAGCGCATCTTGATGATAAAACCCTATCCCGGGCTGGATTATGCCAATTTTAACCTGGAAAATGTCGATGCCGTTTTGCATGATTTATATCACTCCGGCACCGCCTGCGCATCCTTGCAATGGGGCGAAAACTATTCGTTAGTCGCATTTATCGAACGCTGCAAACAACAAGGCATCAGCGTTTATCTGGCTCCGGCGATTAAATCAGCGGACGCTTACCAAAGCACCCGGGCGTTAATCGAACAAGGCGCTGAAATCATCTGGAATATGTCGATTGAAGCCGCTTATGTGAAACTGCTGCTGGCTTACGGCAATTTTAATGATAAGCAGGAAATCATGGCTTTTATGATCGAAGATATTGCCGGTGAACACCTCTGCTAAAACAGTAATAGCTCACTCAGCAATAAAATGGTGCTGATAATCTTCCATGGCTCGCCTGATCACTTCATGCGCTTCTTCCCGTCCGTAAACATTGGTTATTTCGCAGGAGCTCTTTTCGCTAGGCAGCTGCTTATAGGTCAGAAAATAATGTTTCAGCCGGTTGATATAAGACTCCGGACAGTCTGATACGTCATTCCATTGCCGATAAAACTCGTCACCTTTCATGACCGCAATAATCTTGTCGTCGGCTTCGCCGCCATCCAACAAACGAAAACCGCCGATCGGTATCGCCTGTAAAAGAATGTCGCCATGCGTCACACTGCGTTCACTCAAAACGCAAATATCCAGCGGGTCGCCATCGCCCTTGGCAACCGTTTTACCGGATTTTATTGCGGCATATTCGGCAACCCTGTCTGCGCAATAGGTTTGCGGAATAAACCCGTACAACGTAGGCACGGTATTGGAAAACTTTTGCGGTCGGTCGATTTTAAGATAGCCGGTTTCTTTATCGATTTCGTATTTGACGGTATCCGACGGGACTATCTCGATGAAGGCCGTAACGATGTCCGGCGTATGGTTGCCCGGACTGATGCCGTGCCAGGGGTGCGCTTTGTATTGTATATTCATAGGTGAGAGTTAATTTTCCTTAAAAATAACCGGTTAAAAAATTAAACCGATAAAAAAGACGAAAGGCAAAAGGCGAAAAAACCTTGCACCTATAAATCCGTGCCTCATTAAACAGAAATCGGCGCCTTGATATGGTCGTACGTCTGGTAATCGACGATTTCAAAATCTTCATAGTGATAATCGAATATCGATTCCGGCCTGCGTTTTATGGTTAATGTCGGCAATGCATAAGGCTTGCGGCTCAATTGCAAGTTAGCCTGCTGCTGATGATTCAGGTAAAGGTGCACGTCGCCACCCGTCCAGACAAAATCGCCCACGGCCAAATCGCACTGCTGAGCGACCATGTGCGTCAATAAGGCATAACTGGCTATATTGAACGGCAAACCCAAAAACGTGTCGCAGCTGCGCTGATAGAGCTGACAGGACAGCTTGCCATCGGCCACATAGAACTGAAAAAACGCATGACAGGGAGATAAAGCCATTTTTCCTAGCGCCACATTCTGCTGCGGGCTGATGCTTTCATCCGGCAAATCCGCGACATTCCAGGCGGAAACGATAATCCGGCGGCTGTTGGGCGTTGTTTTAAGCTGTTCGATCACTTGCTGAATCTGGTCGATATGCCGACCGTCGGCTGTCGGCCATGAGCGCCATTGATGGCCGTACACGGGGCCTAAATCGCCGTTTTGATCCGCCCATTCATTCCAGATGTTGACATTATGCTGATGCAAAAAATTCAGGTTAGTCTCGCCTTTTAAAAACCAAAGCAATTCATAAATAATTGATTTTAAATGTATTTTTTTTGTTGTCACCAATGGAAAGCCTTCCGCCAGCGGAAAGCGCATCTGATGACCGAAAATAGACAGCGTGCCGCTACCGGTTCTGTCGCCTTTCAGGCTGCCTTCGGTGATAATTTTATCGAGTAATTCTAAATATGGCTTCATTCGTTATTTGACTATCGGTTTTTTTTAACAAAATTGACGGACATTTTGAAACTATGGCATACGGGAGTGCAGGGTTTGTCTACGCCGGCAAGCAACATGATAACGACATAGCCTTTTAATTGTTAGTAACTCATTTCATTCAGAAGTTTGATGAAGTTCCGCTTGGGTTTAAAGCGGACGCGCAACTCGGCCAAATAATCGCCGAACTCACGATTGCGCTTTTGGGCATTCATTATTTCCCCAACCTTACGAATCAGCTTTGCCGCATCGGCATAAGCCACATTGTTGGTTTGATCGACAATGGACGGGATTATTCGCTTATAAAGGATGAGAGCATCATTCGGACGCGTCGATTCCAATTTACCGGCCAACGCTATCATCAGCCCCTGATTGCAATTGCCTGCATGTAGTGCCGTCCAGGCGGCATCGAGATCATTCTCCCACAAAGCGATTTCTGCCCGCAGGGAATAATCGGGTATTGAGGGTTTCGGTTTCCAGCGGGTTGTAAAAGCGGCTTGATCGGTAATGACTTCAGCAACCCGCGCCAAAGCGCGCTGACGCTGTTCGGGCCAAACGCCAAGTTGCCCGGCAACGCTATGCAGTTTTTTATATTGTTCCAGCGACGCCCGTTCCTCGAACTGCACCCAAGTCAATTGCAAAGCTTCATCGTTGCGCTGGCGTTGCAGATAGGCCGCCACCAGAAAGTCCCGCAGCCGGTTATCCTTCGCGTTGGGGAAAGCTTGCAGCCCGCGTTCAGCCCAATCCAGCGCCTTATCGTCCTGCCCGGCTTTGGTCCATATTTCGGCGATTGCCAGATAGTGGTAAGGCAACGACAAATCGCGCGACTTGATCGCTACCAGTTCTTCCACATCGCCGCTCTCCCGAGCCAGCGATTCCATGAGGTATGTGAGCCGGGAGCGACGCGAGTCATAAGCGTCGTTGCTATGCCGTGGCTTGATCTTGGCCCACTCGGCTTCGGCCAACTCCCGATAACGCTGAACACCTTCCTCGCCAAGCGCATCTCGATAAGTCGAAGCATCGAAACTGCAAATTTCGAAAGACGGTTTCATTTCTAAGTGAAACAGTCGTTCTGCGAGTGCTTGCGGCTCAGGCTTTGCCAACTCGCAGGCACGAAGATGCAAATCGCCGAGTGTTGCCACGATATCCCCAACCTCACCGTTTGAATCATCGATCTGTTCCAAAGAGTCTTCCAAGCGTTTGATGGCGTATTCGGCCAGCTCGATCAACAGCTCGGCGCTGTCCGGCGCAAGCAATTCTTCCAGCAATTCCACGACTTGATCGAGATTAGACGCAAAGTCGCCGGATTCCCGCCAGTCGATAAAGCCGTGGATGCGTGTTGCCTGATCTATCGCTTTACGGAAGACATTGACTACGTCAGTTCCCGCTACGGCGCGCTCAGCCTTGAACAATAAGGATTGATATAAGCGATCATCGCGCTCGGCGGTGTCCAATAACAACTCAACCAATACTTCCGGCGTTTGTGTGTTCAAATAATCCCGGATATCGCGCCACGGATCGCGGCGTTGTTCTTTAGCGGAGACAGCACCGCCGGATTCTTTCCGCCCGGAAAGCCAAGCTAAGCCCAGCGCCACACAATGCTTGCAGAAATAACCTTCCGCCGCACGCGGACAAGTGCAGTCGTAGCCGAGACTGCCATCATCGTCCCACAACTCGACCCGATAGGTTTCCGTGCCTTCAACGCGGGCGCTGATTTTGTCGCCGGTATCGCGAAGCGGTCCCACCGAGCCAACGGAAAAATAGGCTTCGCCGCGTTGAAAAGCCGTCTCACCGGCCAAGTTTTCGAGATTTTTCTCAGTAATTAGTTTATCAAGCATGGTCAATTCTCAAATTGTTATTCCGGGTGCCGATTAGCAAGCTAACCAAAAAACCATCTGCGTTATATTTTAAATTTATACGGCATTACTCCTCCGCCAACAAACCCCGCAAATTATTCATCGCCGTCGCCGCAATTTGCCCTTGCAGATTGATATTGTCGATAATCTCCAACACGGTGCGGGTATCAACAATCGCCTTCACATTGGGATTAACGGCTTTCAAATCATAAACCGCCGCATCAATATCAGTCGCCTTGGTTTGCGCTTCGCGGACGGCTTTTTCCTTGGCTTTAATCGCTTCTTCAACAGCCGATATTTTTTCCTTGTCAGCCTTATCCTTTTTCAGTGCTTTCAAATCTTCTTTCAGCGGCAGCAATGCTTCGGTGAGATTTTTAACTTCTTCCAGAAACGGCAGCATATCCGCTTGAGCCTTTGCACGGCGGGCGGCAAAGTCTACCGTCCAGGAAAAATCGCTATCCGCTTCGGACGTCCCGTGTTTAGCAAGCAACCTTGCTATCGAAGGAAAGGGCTTACCCTGGTTATCCTCCTGTTCCAGCCAGCCAGCCAGCGGTTAATGGCCTCGGCAAATCGGCATTATCTAAAATGTCGCCTTGCTTATCAAAGCCGAAATACGCCAACGTCGTAGGTGTTTTCTTGCCGACTTTAATTTGCGACAAATCGTAATACCAAATGCGTTCGGTTTTCTTGCCCTTGGTAAAAAACAGCAAATTGGTTTTAACACCGGCCCCCGCCGTTGAAAACACACCGCCGGGCAAACTAACGATACACCACAAATCGCATTCATCGACCAGCTTGCGCTTAGTCTCGACAAAAGCGCTTTCATTGGTGCGAAACAACAAGCCTTCATCCAGCACAATGCCGCAACGCCCGCCTGCTTTGCCGTCCATCGGCATTTTCAGGTCGGCTAGAATATGTTGCAAAAACAAAACCTGAGTCGAGCTGGTTTCAAAACTGTAATTCTTTTGCGCATCCGTGCCTTCCTTGCCGCCAAACGGTGGATTGGTCAGAATCACATCGAAAGTGGCCGGAGCTTGCTCAAACAATCCGGCATAGGTAGGCCGGTTAGTCAGCGTATTGCCGTGCCACAAATTCGGTTGATCTATGCCGTGCAGAATCAAATTGGCTAAGGCGATAGGAAAAACCAGGTTCTCTTTTTCCCTGCCGAAAAAGGTATCGTGTTTCAGAACATCCAACGTCGTAGCGGCGGGCGCATTGCCCAGGTTCCGGTTGATATGCTCAAACGCCACCGCCAAAAACCCGCCGGTGCCGCAACAAGGATCGTAAACCGTTTCCCCGGCTTGCGGATTAAGAATATGCACCATGCCCCGAATTACCTCGCGCGGCGTAAAAAACTGGCCGCCGTCGGAGTTTTTCTCGCCCATTTTTAGCAGCAAATCTTCATAGACTTGTGACAATGTAAAAAAGTGGGTGTCGTCTATATGATCGATATGGATTTCATGCACCTTGTCGAGAATATCGCGCAGATTGGTTTCGCTATCGACCCGCACTTTTTCCACCGCCGTCATAATCCGGCCAATCACTCGCTGTTTACGGCTGGCATTGCTATTGGGCAACTGGGTGTTAGGATCGACATCCAGACTGTGCAAATGCGGCAGCAGCTCGTTATTGATAAACTCGAACAGCTTGCCGTCGCCCGCCGCGTACAGTTCCTTGCGCTTCCAGCCGATAGCCTGTTCTTCCGTATCATCTTTATCGGCAAACGGCGCGGCCCAATCCTGCCAACGGTACGGCGCAGTCAAGGCCGGTGCATAGTCGTTGCCCAAAGCTTCGGCTTCTTCCCGCGCCTTTTGCTCTTGCGCATCCAGAATGCGCAAAAACAGAATCCAGGTTAATTCCGGTACATACTGCAAGGCGCTGGCGCAATTGGAACGACGCATCACATCGCAAATGGCTTTAACAAAGGCTATGTCATCGTTAAATATTGAAAATTCCCCAGAGCAGCATTGAGTAGGGTTTCCGGCGTGAGTTGGCAGTGTTGTTCAAAAGCCCGTCGCCAGCCCAGGTAGTTTGGCAAGTATTTGGTAGCTA
>NZ_JAWPOH010000086.1:0-10449 GCF_037671525.1 Methylobacter svalbardensis | reverse complement strand
TGTTGGCAGGATTATGGATATTCCTTTCTATGCAGGAGGTGTTGGATTGTTACTCCCATGAGGAGCTTGCCGCTTTGCAAGAAACAGCTCAGGATTTCCTAATGTGACTTGTGTAGATAGCTATGCCCTCTGGGACGAGGCAGTTAAGATCGCCGGTGCCGATTCCGACTTTCATCGCCGTGATTTGTTCGATGCGATCAGTGACGGCGATTTTCCGGAATGGAATTTGGCAGTACAGCTGTTCTCTCAAGCAGATGCTGACAGCTTTCCCTTCGATCATCTTGATCCGACCAAACTGATACCGGAAGAATTGGTGCCATTGCAAGTTATTGGACGCATGGTACTGAACCGCTGGCCGGATAATTTTTTCGCGGATACTGAACAAGTAGCATTCTGCCCTTCACATGTCGTGCCCGGCATCGATTTCTCGAACGATCCGCTATTGCAGGGGCGTCTGTTCTCTTATCTTGATACGCAGTTATCTCGTTTGGGATCGGCAAATTTCAATCAGATACCTGTTAATGCGCCGCAGTGCCCATTCGCCAATCACCAGCGTGACGGCCATATGCAATTGGCGCAACCAAGCGGACGCGTGTCCTATGAACCGAATACGCTGTCAGCCGACTCCCCTCGCGAACAACCTGAGAAGGGCTTTCGTAGCGCGGCGGTGGACGAGTCCGGAGCCAAGGGGCGGGTTCGAGCCGAAAGTTTTGCCGACCATTACAGCCAGGCTCGGCAGTTTTATCGCAGCCAGACGCCTTACGAACAAGCACATATTGCCTCCGCGTTGGTGTTTGAACTCTCGAAGGTCGAGCATCCGCATATTCGTGCAGCCATAGTTGGCCACTTGCGTCACATTGAAGAGGGCCTTGCACAAAGGGTAGCCTCTGGCCTCGGCATGAGCGAATTGCCGCCGGCACCGACTGTGGCGATTGAAGTACAGGACTTAGAGCTATCGCCAGCGTTGCAACTGATCGGCAAAATGAAGGATACGCTTGAAGGTCGGGTTGTCGGTGTACTGGTCGCGGACGGATCAAATGCGGCCAGTATTGATGCTGTGAAGCAGGCAGTCACCTCGGCAGGTGCAAAAGTGAAGCTTATTGCAGCGAGAATCGGCGACATGAAACTCGCCGACGGCTCGCTTTTGAAAATCGATGGCCAATTGGCCGGTACACCGTCGGTTATGTTCGACGCGGTCGCCATCATCCTCTCCGACCAAGCCGCCGAGTTATTGGGCAAGGAAGCGGCCGCTATCGATTTCGTGCGCGACGCTTTTGGACATTTGAAAGCAATCGGCATTGACAAAGGCGGTGAAGCCTTGCTGAAAACAGCGGCTATCAAACAAGATGCCGGTATTATTACCATCGATTGCTTGGATCGTTTTATTGCCGCAGCTAAGACACGTCAGTGGGACAGAGAAGCGAGTATCAGAACACTGGCTTGATAAATGCAATTTCCCCAGGATTTGCCCCACCTTTGACCTCCAGGCGTCATGCATTTATTACGTCTGGAAGTCAAAGGTGGCATTATTGAAATTTATTCATTTTTTCTAGCCCAGTTGCCAAACTCTACTCTAGCTTCGATAAATTAACGGTACGAAAACGTACGTTAGTGTCTATTTTAAGGCGTATTTCAATGAGTTATAAAGCAGCGCCCACTAGGATTCACATAGAGCCAATGAACTTCAAACTGATAACCCTAACCCGTATATTTTTAGTTATTCTACTGATAGGGTTCTTTGCTATCGTAAGTCTTCTACTAGATTTTGCCTATTCCAATAACTTTAGAACCTGGTTTATTGAGACTATCGTTAATACCGAAAAGCTAAAACTTGATATAAAAGGCAAAACTCTCCTGGAAATCGGCTGGCAACCTGAACTGACTCTTAATAATATTTCAATCAAAAATAAGGCTTGGCCGAGACCTGAAAATGTTGCACAAATTGATCAATTGTCATTACAAATTTCAATACCGAAACTATTTCATGGAGATATCTTCATTAATGATTTAAGCATTAGCAAGCCGGAGTTATTCTTATTCAAAAATAAGAAAGGTGATACTAACTGGAGTTTTTCTGACCGGAAAGCTGATTCAAGCGTTCTTGAGTTACCGGTTATTTTCGAGAATCTGCATATTATTTCTGGAATATTTCATTATTATGATGAAATCCGTGATATGAATTTTGAAGGGGGTATAGATTCCTTAAAAGGCTCTGGTGGCTGGCAACTGCCGATTACCATTGAGAGTAAGGGAAGTTATCAACACAAAACTCTAAATCTGCATGCTTCTGCAGGTTCATATTCAGAATTGCGCTCAGAAAAGCAGCCATATCCGATCAAGTTGAATATGGCTTTTGGCCAAACTGAAATAGCCATTCGCGGCACAGTGATTCATCCTCTGCAAGTTGCCGATCCAAAGCTTAACCTTTCTCTTGAAGGGTCTGATATTGCCGAATTATTTCCTTTAACCGGCATCCCTTTACCACCTAGCCCAGCCTATAAAATAACGGGGGATTTAAGCCGTCATGATAGCACTTGGCGCTTTGACCATTTTAATGGTGAAATTGGCCATAGTGATTTGCAAGGAACTGTCCTGGTCAACCCAAAACTGGAGCCCTTGTATTTCAATATGGATTTGTTCGCCAAAACGCTTGACCTTGCAGATTTAAGCGGATTTATTGGCGGCGAACCTAACCATCCAGATCAAAGTGTTACGGAAGATGATGCTTTGATACCTGATCATCATTTCGACCTAAAACAAATTCGTGCAGCCAATGGTAAGGCTCGACTTCGTGCCACGAATATAATTAACAAGGAAATTCCCATAACCAACTTTGACGGCCAATTATCACTTAACAACGGTGTATTGAAGTTCGAACCCGTCACGTTCGGAATTGACGAGGGCCGGGTGAACCTTTGGATGTCAGCCCATGGATCTCAAAACCCGGCAGATGTTGACATCCAAATTCATGTGATTGACCTGTCTTTGAGCAAGCTAATCAGGAAAGTTAAAGATATTCAGAAAACGTTGGGAAAAATTAACGGTAAATTGAAAATAAAAGGTACTGGCAATACGCTTAAAGAGATACTTTCAAGCTCCAATGGAGAAGCGTATTTAGTGCAATACGATGGCAAGATTAGCGCTTTGATAGTAGAGTTGATAGGTTTAGATATTTTCCACGCTCTTGGCTACTATATCTTGGGAGATACTCAAATTCCTATTCTCTGCGCCGTTGTTGATGTCGATATTAAAGACGGGATTGCCCAGTCAAAAACTTTATTGCTCAATACCAAGGATAGTGTAGTTCATGGAAATGGCTATTTGTCATTTAAAAACGAAACCTTTGAACTTGCTATGACCCCTTATCCTCGTGATTTTAGTCCGCTTACCCTTCGTTCCACCTTAAATTTTTCCGGTACTATCTTAAAACCAAAATTTTCAATTAATCCTTTGTCTACTCTCATGCTGCTACCTCCAGTTGATATAGGCGAGATTCAAAACATTGATTGCCAGAAAATAATACGACAGGCAAAGGATTGACTTTGGGTGCGTTTAAACAAACAACACTAAAGTCCCAGAGGATTATAAGCGATCGCTATTGTGAGTCACGCGGACTAACTAACGATATCATTGATCTCAGTGCTGAGATAGTGCTGCTCTATGAGCCTCTGCGCCGCTTTATATTCACCATCAATCGAGGTAGAACAGCCAGTTACCCGAACTGCCACCGGGTCATCGGAGGCGGTCACCCGCCTCCGATTCCCACAGAACGTAGCGTGCGGATTTCCCGCACTACGCTCTTCAGTCATTGATTCACAACACAGCAATGGCCTGTAACTTCGGATAAGGAAGTACAAGCTTTGGTCGCTGCAACGGATATTGTGCTTTAATTTTCTGGAATATTTCCCATGTCACTCGGCCTTCTCTGTTGCGACTATTTAGCATTTTCCGCCAATAGCGCTCAACAATTCGGTGAACCCTTTGCAGAGCCCGAAAGTTTCCAGCAATACCATAGTAAGCAAAATGCCCTCGCAATACACGGTTAAGATTGAAAGCTTGTTCTTTTATCGACAAGTGCCGTATTCGTTTCATCAAGTCGCAGAGGTTGGTTAGACTGCGCTTAAGCCGAGATTTCTCGGTGCAAAAACCAACCCTATAATTACCTTTTAGGTTGCGTGTACAGTAGATTGTAAAGCCTAGAAAATACAGCGTCTCCGGGCGATTTCTACCTCGTTTACTCGCATGCCGTTCGGCAAACCGGCCAAATTCAACTAATTTGGTCTTGTTCGGTTCCAGTTCAAGTCCAAACTTTGCCAAGCGTTTGCGTAGTGCATTTTGCACTCGCATGGCATCCGACCGATATTGGAAGCAGATAACAAAGTCGTCAATATATCTCACCAAATAGGCTTCGCCTTCAAGGTGAGTTTTAACCACTTTGGTAAACCATAAATCTAACACATAGTGCAGGTAGAGATTACTCAGTAGTACGCTGATCGATCCACCCTGCGGCGTCCCTTCAGTATTGGGGTGTATTTCACCGTCTTCCATAATCCCCGCTTTTAACCACCGACGTATCAGGTTAATAATGCGCGGGTCTCCGACTCGATGCTCGACAAAACGGAGTAGCCATCCATGATCTAAACTCCCAAAGAAGTTCTTTAAATCCGCCTCCAACACCCATCCCACCTTGCGACCTGCAATGATCTCATTGAGTGTCGCCAACGCTTGGTGCGCACTACGGTGCGGTCGTCCACCAAAAGAGCAGGACAAGAAGTCTTGTTCATAGATGGATGACAACACCTCAGATACGCTACGTTGTAAGGCGCGATCGGTAACACAGGGCACACCCAATGGGCGCATTTCCTGTTTGCCGGGCTTTGGGATATAAACACGCCGTATCGGCGGCGCTTGGTATCCTCTGCGGTGGACAGATTGCAGCATGCTGTCAACCCATCCGTTAAAGTTCTCTTTTGCTTCCAGTACCGTTTGACCATCACACCCGGGTGCCGATTTGATGGGAATTCGGTTAAGATTTCCCCATACTCTTTCCCGCGTAATATGATGAGTCAACGACGTAAACTGGAGTTTTGTCTCACTTCGAGCTTTCGCTGCTATTCGTTGGAGTCCTGTTGTCATGACTGGATTATCTTCTCTTTGCATAGAAGTCCGTAACCTCTCTTTGTATAGAGCTCATGTTGCCCATAAACGATTCAATAACTGTTGGCCGCTTCCCCATGTAACCGGCTCTCCCGATCTCAGAGTACTATCAGCCAATCTGACTTCCATCAGCCCATCGGATCCTCCTCGCATTATTAGCTTGTCAGATCCTACAAGCTCCGCTTGAGACTGATGGATCTCCCTTGTTCACATGAAGTCCTTTGACAACATGCCGACGGTACGAACCCCGGAAGCATTCCAGCATGCTCGCCAAGCCGCCTGCTGGAATGGCGCAACCCTCACAGATCCCTGCGTGCGGAATTACCGCACAGGGCTCTTCAAAACTGCTCACTTTGCACACGGCTTCCTTATTATTCTTAGAGAGCATGAAGTATCCGTGGTTTGGCTATTGGGGTTTTTGGAACAACGGAACGGTTATGGGAAGCTTCCCATAACCGTTCCACTGCACCTTAACCCGCCAATCTTTAGTGCTTAAATTAGTAGTCGCTGCGCTGGCATTCTCATTAGGTCTTTTGGCCTGTTCATCTGGATTTGTTTTCTGTGCGCCAGTATCCTTTGCTGCGGAGGATGCTTTAGTGCTTTGGCTGGCACTTCCCGCTGTAGTTGCTACACCTTCAGGTTTGATATACCGATAACCCCGATGGACATCTTCAGATCCAGTGTTTTCTGCTTGGACTGGTTTGGTAACAAAGCCAAGACTGATATTCATAACAACAGCCAACCAGATTGGTAGACTGGAAATTTTAAAAAATGGCCAGTTTGTTACATCTAACGGGTTGGTATAACAATCCCCAAATAACCCAGAATAAAAATTTGGGTTTCACTCGATTAAACTAAACTAAAAAATTTTTCATCTAATCTTGGGTGATTTTGACTAAAACCGCGAAATGTCAATTAACGGTTTCATTCAAAAACACCCATTACCGAATTGACTTTAATAAGCTTCAAGAAAGTAAATACTGAAGAAATGGTTATTATCTGACCATATTTTTTGATGCTTGAATCCTCCAGCATTGGCCAGATGAATGAATTCATCTGGGCTGTATTTATAAGAATTTTCAGTATGCATGAATTCCCCTTTTGTGAAGCTAAAATCCTGTCCGAAAATAGTGACTTGCTGATCGTTTAGACTGACCAGGTACATTTCAATACGACCCAGCTGGTCGTTGTAATAAGCATAATGCTCGAACTTATCGCGCTCGAAGTTGCCGTCAAGTTCGTTGTTGATGCGGCTGAGCAGATTAAGATTGAAGTCTGCGGTGATGCCTGCGGCATCGTTGTAGGCGGCATTCAATGTAGTTTGTTCTTTTTTGCGGTCAACCCCGATCAGCAAACCCCCACCCTTACCGACCAGCCGGTGAATTCCGGCCAGAAAGTGCTGAACTTCCAGTGGGTCAAAATTGCCAAGGCTGGAGCCCGGAAAAAATACCACGCGTCGACCTGAGGGCACACCTTTCGGCAAAATCATTTTCTGCGTAAAATCGAGGCAAGCTGCATAAATAGGTAACCATGGGAACTGCTTACCCAGATCGCAGGCAGCTTGCTGAAGGAAGTCACCAGAAATATCCATAGGCACATAGGCCGCTGGGAGAACACGCTCCAACAGCAATTGTACTTTTTCGCAACTGCCGCTACCGGGTTCAATCAATACAGCACCCGGCTTAATCAATTCGGCAAATTCGTCTGCATGTTTCTGTAACAATGCTCTTTCAATGTTGGGAATGTAATATTCGGGTTGTTCGAGAAGGGCTTCAAAAAGTTTTGAACCGGTTTTATCATAAAAAAACTTGGGCGGAATTTGCTTGGGTTTACGGGCTAGACCATCAAGCACGGCCTCACGAAAGCTTTCCAGCTCAGGCTGAAAATCGTGAAAACTGATTTTTTTACTGAGAGCGTTCATAAATCCTCTGCCAAACGAATCCCGGCAAATTGCCAGCGATCATGTGGATAGAAAAAATTACGGTACGTTGGACGAATATGATCCAGCGGTGTGACGCAGGAACCTCCACGTAATACCCACTGGTTGCACATGAATTTGCCGTTATATTCACCCACGCTGCCTTGCCAGGGTTTAAAGCGCGGATAGGCCAGATAAGATGATGCCGTCCATTCCCATAATGAGCCGTAATAGTGGCCTTCACCGCCTTGAGGGTGAAAAACACCACTATCGCTAAACTGTCCTTGTACCGGTATTTCCAGCAGTTTTCTTTCCAATTCGGCTTCCAGGGGAAGACGTTTTCCGGCCCAATGCGCGAAAGCATCGGCTTCGTAATAACTGACATGCCCGACAGGAGCTGCCGGATTTAATGTCTTAAGTCCATATAACGTAAATTCATACCACTGACCTTCATGCTTTTCCCAATACAGCGGAGATTTCCATTGATTTTTCAGGATGTGCTGCCAGCCATCTGACAACCATAACTCTGGTCGATCATAGCCTCCATCTTCCATAAAATGTTGATATTCGGCATTAGTGATAAGGCGAGAGCTCAAACGATGCGGCTCCAGCCAGACTTTGTGCCTGGGCCGCTCGTTATCAAAAGCAAAGGTGTCTGCATCAAATCCGATCGTTACCAAGCCGCCTTGACGTTGTTCCCATGTTAAATCACTGGGGATTTCAATAATCTGCTGAGGCCGCTCCAGATAAGCCGGCCGCAAGGGGTTACTCCACAAGTTGTGTTTGATATCCATATACAGCAGTTCCTGATGTTGCTGTTCATGGTGCAGCCCCAAGGTAACCAGGAAAGCAATTTTTTGCCACTGGCTTTCATCAATCTCAGTGAGCAAATCGAGAATACGCTTATCTATGTCAGCACGATATTGATAGACCTGTTCAACAGTCGGTCGGGACAACACGTCACGTTGCGCACGTGCATGCATGTTGCCAACCGTTTGATAATAGGAATTAAACAAATAACTATAATCCGGGTCGAAGGGCTGGTAATCCGGCAGGACATCCTTTAGCAAAAAGGTTTCAAAGAACCATGTCACATGGGCCAGATGCCATTTAGGCGGACTGGTCTCGACAATGCTTTGAATTTGGTAATCGTCCAGCTTCAACGGAGCGCAAATTACAACACTCGTATTGCGAATACGTTGGTAGGATGCCATTAATTGTTGCCGGGAATTCAGCAAACAAGACGGATATTTTTGGAGTGTGGCTGACATTGAATACTATTTAGCCTTTGTCTTTACATTGGAGGTTATACCATAAAAACAGTTATCAACAATGGGCCTGATTATCCAGGTAATCACTGTTTGTTGTGAAGAAATTTTTACTGATACCTGTCCTATCAGCGGTGTCAGCTAAACGAAGACAACGTTATACCGGCATGGATTCACGTCATTTTATTTTTCCTGACACCCTTCGGGTTAATGCAAATCTGTTACAGACAGATTTGTGCAGGTATTATCCAGGCAACATGAATGTGAGTTATGTATTTGTTACAAATTGGCTGAAGATTATTGCTCATCAGGTAGGTTTTTAGCAGTATTCGTTGTAACAAAAGTTTGTTCTAAATAGAATCAACTCAGCTTTTCTCCAGTCGGGCTTTAAGCGCGTATTTTTCACGGTCGATTTCTCCCCGGGTACGAATACCAAGACGGCGTAATAGGGGTAAGGGAGGGCACCATCCTTGTAATCCATGCTGCAAAAGAAACGGCAAAACAATGCCGGGCAGGAATAACCATTTTCGATTTCTGGTTAAACCAAGAATCAGGCCGGTTAGGGCTAACGTAGAGGCATTGACCTCAAGCACTCGCTCTATATCCCATTCCTTATCCAGCATTTGAATACGCTCAAGAATTTCTGCCATGCTTTTGTCCTTGTAACGATGAATATTTATATCCGTTTGATGATCAATTTCTTCATTCACATGAACTGCGGTGGAGCTTCGGACGCGATCTAGGCTTGAACGTGTTGAATCTTCAGCATTAAATATAGGCATACTTGACTCCAATTTAAAACTTTATAAATTCTTAATGCCGCATAATCACAGCAATATCTATTAATATCTTGTGTTCCTTAACATTCGTTCTATCCAGCTCCATTAAGATAATTAACGTCTTAACAATTTCGAATTACGTAAATTTCAGCCGAACAAGTACCCCAATCTTTTTTAATTTGAACCCAGGCTATCTTTATAAATTGCAGTACATGCCATAAATTTAGTTATAGTTCCAAGCTTTACAAACCTTGTTCTAAAAGATGGCATCCCAGTTTTTAATTCCATTATTAAACGGCTCTAGCTTACTAATCTCTAAAGAAAAATAACCATAAAACCACACAAATCCCTCCTGGAACACCGAGCATCCATAATAGCAACGGTGGCAGTACCCTTCCTTCTACCTGGTGGCTAAAAGTCATAGCCTTACCTTTTAATTGACTTAATTTTTTCATGGCTTTCTCCAAAAATTGATGTTTTAGATATTGATGACAATTTTTATTTGGCTATGACACGATGGTCATAAACAGCAATTGTGATACCAATCATTTGCTTTTAATGATAAGCACCAAAAAGCTGCAGGTCTGTACGGTATCGAACCTAACCCAAGGGTTTTCTTCGGGAAGGGTGTTCATGAATCAATCAGATATTGGATATGAAACTTGGTTGTATGTCACCTTCCGGGATTTACTTTTACAATGGAACACGTCTGTCTAAAATTAGTAGATGCACAACACTGGTGGCCATTGAATGACCGCTTTTCAAAGTTAACCTGCCGTTGACTGGAAATCTTTGTCTGTCTCTTGATGTTAAGGGTTGTCAGATGCCTGCCCTTAATCGCATGCCTGCCAGGTGTCGGCAGAACGCTGAGGGCAGGCGTCGGACAAGCCTCGAGGGAGGAAACCGCGGGATATACCAAGGTTGGTCAGGACAGGCGATGGACTATGGAGATTTGAGTGATTGATCTTTGTTTGACGTGCCAAGCAAGCCGGCCTGATGGACTATGAGATTGTTTAGGTGAACCATCTCGAAGCAGATGCTACTGGCTTTTTGTTGTAGTGACGTATAAAAGCAGGGGATTTTACGCCACCAAACAAAGCCTTCCCGCATCGACTCTGGCCGATGAAGCGTTGGCGAATGCTTTGCATATCGAAAGACGCTGAAGTTCATGATGCACCTCGTTGCTGGGGTGGTGCGCGGATCAACGGTTTGCGTGCCAGGATTTCGACAATGATCATCGGCGCACCACAATCAGGGCAAACGAAGACCGGCTGGACAGATTCTGTCGATGGCTCATTTACCTTTGCTTCCTCAGGAACTACGTGCA
>NZ_JAWPOH010000085.1:0-10778 GCF_037671525.1 Methylobacter svalbardensis | reverse complement strand
CAGTTTTTGTACAATTGAATTCGAAAAGCTTAGCGTTATGATTTTAAGTGCTCCTTTAAGTTTTTTCAGTAGAAATAAGTATATCTTCAAAGGAGTTTTTTACTGTTTTGGAAATTAATTTTCTGGAAGTCTATAAGGTAATCAGCACTTCTTAGGTACTCATGCGTATAGCATTTTAAGTTCGAAATGTTGTACTTTTAAACTACAGCAGGGAACATTTTGGTAATTGTTAACCAAATAATATTGGATGTTTCAAATCTTCACATTAACTCTATTTATAATGTATGCCGATTTATTGCGAATAACTTATCGAAGGATTTAATCAACACCCCCTAAAGAATCATCTTTGCCGTTTGGCAAAGGTATTGTAAGAATTACAAGGAGTAATAATTAAATGACTACTATTGCAATTATCGGCCTCGGTTATGTTGGCCTCCCGCTTGTCATTGAGTTCGGCAAGCATTCGCGCACTATCGGTTTCGATATTCATGAGTCCAAGGTAGAATCCTGCCAGCGCGGCGTTGATCCTTCCCGTGAATTACCCGATGAGGAAATGCGTGCTGCGGTACATGCCGAGTATTCGGCTGATCCAAAGAGTTTGGCCGAGGCGGACATCATCATCATCGCCGTGCCCACGCCAGTGGATGTGGCACATATCCCGGATTTTTCTCCGTTAATCGGTGCCAGTCGCAATGCCGGCCAGAACATGAAAAAGGGTGTCATTGTGGTGTATGAATCCACGGTATATCCGGGTGCGACCGAGGAAGTCTGTATTCCCGTATTGGAGCGCGAATCCGGCATGAAGTGGAAGGAAGATTTCTTTGTGGGATATTCACCCGAGCGTATTAACCCGGGCGACCGTGAACATACATTGACAAAAATTCTCAAAGTGGTTTCTGGCGATACGCCGGCGACCCTGGAGACAATTGCAGCACTCTACGAAAGTATCGTGGAACCCGGCGTGTATCGAGCTTCTTCGATCAAGACCGCGGAAGCGTGCAAGGTGATTGAGAATACGCAACGCGACCTCAATATCGCCTTAATGAACGAGTTAGCCATAATTTTTGATAAATTGGATATTGACACCAGCGAGGTGCTCAAGGCGGCTGGTACCAAATGGAACTTCCTTAAGTTTAGCCCCGGCTTAGTGGGAGGACACTGTATCGGCGTAGATCCTTATTACCTTACGCACAAGGCTGAGATGCTGGGTTATCACCCTCAGGTGATTTTAGCCGGGCGTCACATCAACGATGGCATGGGTAAGTTTATCGCTGAACAAACAGTCAAGAACATGATTGCTTCAGGTAGTTACATCAAAAGCGCACGAGTGAATGTGCTTGGCCTTACTTTCAAAGAAAACTGCGCCGATCTGCGCAATTCCAAGGTCGCAGACGTAATCAACGAACTCAAGAGCTATGGTATTGAGGTGTTTGTACATGACCCCTATGCCGATCCGAAAGAAGCGCTACATGAATACGGCGTTCAACTTCTTGACTGGGATGAACTGCCTCGGGCTGACGCCATAGTGGCGACAGTCTCCCACAAGCAGCTGATATCCATCCCGGCAGATGATTTTCAGAAAAAACTGATCAGGGGCGGTTGCTTTATCGATGTCAAGGCGTGTTTTGATCAGACCAGCCTGGAGCAGGCAGGCATCCGAGTTTGGCGGCTTTAACTGGTGTTCGGCATCTTTGTTACGTTATTTGGATAAACCTATAATTTTGGTCGTCGGCGGGACTGGCCATATCGGTTCTCACATAATGAAGAGGAGACAAGTGTCCTTCTAGGAATCTGTCCGAGAATAGCATTGTAGATTTTTTATATATAACATATGAGGTTTGCAGATAAGGCATGTAACACTATATGTTGTTTTTTAACTCCTCTATTCTCGAACAGCCTCCTAGGTATTCCCACTAATTGTACAAATGTTTTTTTTCCTCTACTATAATCTTACTTTCGTTATTCCAACGGTTTTATTTAAGTTTGTGGATTAGGGTTCAGTATGCGTCTCCCCTCGATTTAAAGCTTGAGCGTGACTGAGGTATAAAAGTTGTGATGGAAGCTTAGGAACCCTGAATCCTGAAAAAGCCAAACCACCCAAAACAACATTATTAAGTTACGCACGGCAATTCGGCTTTTCTTTTTCGGCGTAAAAAAATACAAAGTGAGGTGATCGATATGATTATTCTAAAAATATTAAAATTATTATCAATGGGCTTAACGGGTGTAGTGTTAGCCGGTGGTATTGCGTGGGCTGTGAATAGTGGAATAAATAGGGGCGATAAGCTAGGCCTGTCTTCTCCACCAACACTTACACGCGGAGTCGCTCCCGAAATTGATGCTGCATCTGGAACCAGTGCGATCGCCCTGCTAACGGGCGTTTTATTGCTAGCGGGTGAAAAGTCTCGGTCTCGACGTTCTTAACATTACTTGGTGTTGAGCATTAAAGCCGGATCAGAACATTATTACCTGATCCGGTGCTCCTTATTTTAAGTTTTTTATTCTCGAACAGATTCCTAGTACTCAGTCAACTTTATTCTGATGGTTAAACAATTGGATGTGGAGGCGACTTCAGTCGCCACTGGGCGGCTAAAGCCGCCCCCACAGTTACAGGAATCCGTCATTTCTAAATTGACTAAGTACTAGGTATTCTCACTAATTGTACAAATGTTTTTTTTCCTCTACTATAATCTTACTTTCGTTATTCCAACGGTTTTATTTAAGTTTATGGATTAGGGTTCAGTATGCGTTTCCCCTCGATTTAAAGCTTGAGCTTGACTGAGGTATAAAAGTTGTGACGGAAGCTTAGGAACCCTGAATCCTGAAAAAGCCAAACCACCCAAAGCAACATTATTCATGTTACATACAGTAGTTTAGGTTTTCTTTCTCCGCGTAAAAAAATATAAAGGAGGTGATCTATATGAAAATTCAACAAATAGTATTAGCGGGCGTAACGGTTATGTTACTAACGACAAGTTCTGTTTGGGCTGCACCTGGAGGCGTTAAGGGGGCAAATCCAGACGCGCCTGGGCAGGTGCGGCATGCGCAGGCAAAGGCACCTGAAATTGATGCCGCTTCCGGAACCAGTGCGATCGCGTTGCTAACGGGCGTTTTATTGCTAGCAGGTGAAAAGTCTCGGTCTCGGCGTTCTTAACATTACTTGGTGTTGAGCATTAAAGCCGGATCAGGACATTGTTGCCTGATTCGGCTTTTCTTATTTAATCCATCCGAGCGAAAAAGCGTCTAATTTCTGAAAGTCGACAAGTTCTTGTTATTCATTAGTTTAAACAGGTTTACCCACTGAATTGAACGCTTTTTTTCGCAAGATGAGAGTAGCAAATGATTTCTGAATATGTGATTCGAGTAAACATGCTCGTAACCTCGAAACGATTGGCTATTCGCTGGATGGTGCTTCTAGCGATCCTGGCACTCGAACTGGTAGTGATCACCGCTCGGTATGAAGTGCCGCTTTTATTGGCAAATAATGTCAGTTGGCCAGCATGGCTGTTCCATTTTTCGAAAGAGATATGGTCGGCAAGTCTCTGGATTACCGGCGCCTGTCTCGTCTTCCTCAGTCCTCGACTTAAGGTCATTCTCAGCAATTTACAGGAACAGTCAAGCGAGTATCGCTGGTTGATCTGGCTGGTATTCCACGCTCTCGCTTTCGCTACGTTCGCGGTTGTCACCGCACTCATATTTGAAACGCCCGCTAATCCAGCTCATCTTTCCTTATCCTGGTTTGCAGGTTGGTTTACGCTGGCAGGCGCAACATTGCTGCTATGGCTGCTCACTCTAGCCCCTGGTCATTTCTGGTTGCGACTGATTCGCCAAGAGTATACGGCATTGCTGATGGGGTGCCTGCTGGGAATATGCGCCTGGATGCTCATTGGCATGCTCAGTCAATATCAAACTTCCTTCCTAGGTCAAAATGAATTCTGGAACTCTCTGGCCGTACCTACTTTGCAGCTCGTCCATTTTCTGCTCGGCTGGTTTTATACCGACCTCGCCTATCAACCGGAGACATTTCTGTTAGGTACCGCCTCTTTCCAAGTTGAAATCAGTTACGCCTGCTCGGGTATCGAAGGTATTTCCCTGATCACTATATTTCTCGCCATCTATCTTTGGCTATTCCGGAAGGAGCTACGCTTTCCGCAAGCCTTCTGGCTTTTTCCCCTCGGAATAATAGTTATCTGGCTAGCCAACGCCGTGCGCATCGCCATGCTGATAGCGATCGGGGCATCGTTTTCCCCTGAAATAGCGTTACAGGGATTTCACGCGCAAGCCGGCTGGATAGCCTTTACTCTTATTGCACTCGGCGCAATTGCTCTGTCGAACCGGATGCGGTTTTTTACCGTTACCAAGCCAGATGTTCCATCTGTCAAAACCAGCAAACCGCTTGCCGCCGCCCTGCTCGTTCCTTTATTGGTTCTGATGGCTGCTACGATGGTGACGTCAGCTTCCTCCAGCGGCTTTGATACACTATATCCGCTACGCGTTGTGGCTATCGCCATAGTACTTTGCTATTTCCGCAAGGCCTATGATGGGCTCGGTTGGCGGTGGACCTGGCAAGCGCCCGCAATCGGGACTGCGGTATTCATGATCTGGATGCTGCTGGAGCCGGATATTGACAGCAGCAAGACCGCGCTATCACAAGGTTTGGCAGAACTTACAAGCGGATCGGCCGCAGCCTGGTTGGCTTTCCGTGTGCTCGGGTCGGTAATCACCGTACCTTTGGCCGAGGAGCTTGCCTTCCGCGGTTACTTAATCCGTAAGCTGGTTGCGAAAGACTTCGAAAATGTACCGCTCGGGCAGTTCTCATGGTTTTCGTTCATGCTTACGTCCGTACTTTTCGGATTACTGCATGAGCGCTGGATTGCGGGGACTCTAGCCGGAATGTGTTATGCCTTGGCCCTTTACCGCCGCGGACAGATTGGCGATGCCGTTATTGCCCACATGACGACTAACGCACTGATTGCCATTTTCGTCCTGACCCAGGCACGATGGTCTTTATGGTCATGAAAGAAGCTGACAGGAGGAAAAGACGCAGGATAAATCACGCTCCATTCATTCGGCCGATGCGCAACACTTACAGTCAACGTCGTTCCGGCAGGGATTGCCGGAATCCAGAAGCCAAGGATGGCGTATTGAGATTAAGTAGGGAACCAAAAGTTTTTTAACAAAGTCAAAAAACTATTTACCACGAAGATCACGAAGAAAAATCATTACCTTCGTGTTCCCCGCTCTCTCTGTGGTGAACAAATATGTTAAAAGACTTTTGAACGACTACTTACATCCCTGTAACCTAGATACCGGCAATCCCTGCCGGTATGACGATTTCTGCGAATAACTGAAGTATCTTGCTAAAGCCTAGTGCCTATTGGTATCAGAATCCATTAAAAGACCATCAAGAATACGTAGACAATCCATCTCCACAACTTTTGAGCATAATTCTATGGACACACGAAAATCTTTTCTCATTGTCGGCGGTGGTTTGGTTGGTTTGGCAACCGCTTATCGGCTACTGGAGCGATTCCCGCTAGTGCGCGTCACCTTGCTCGAGAAAGAGGCGACCGTCGGTGCGCACCAGAGTACGCACAACAGCGGCGTATTGCACGCCGGCCTCTATTATGCGCCCGGCTCGGCCAAAGCGAAATTAGCCGTAACCGGCATCCGGCAAATGACAAAATTTTGCCGTGAGGAAAGCATCGCGCATGAAATCTGCGGCAAACTCGTTGTAGCCGTGACACCCGAAGAACTGCCACGACTGGATGAGTTACTCCGGCGCGGTATCGCTAACGGACTACAAGGGTTAAGGAAAATCGAAGCAACTGAAATACGAAAAATCGAGCCGCATGTCAACGGTCTCGCCGCCGTGCATGTACCGGAAGAAGGCATTGTCGATTACCGACAGGTCTGTGATCGACTGGCTTTCCGTGTTCAAGAACGAGGAGGTCGCATTGTCACAGACGCAAAAGTCGCAGGTCTCGAACGCAAAGCCGGCGCCTGGGTCGCCACCACGCAGACAGCGGAATTCAATGCCGATTTCCTGATCAACTGCGCAGGGTTGCACTGCGACCTCGTGGCTAAGCTGGCAGGCGAACAGCGAGATATACGAATTGTTCCGTTTCGCGGTGAATATTATTATCTCAAGCCTTCGGCCCAGCATCTGGTGAAAAATCTGATTTACCCTGTACCCAATCCACAATTCCCGTTCCTGGGCGTTCATTTCACCCGGATGATTCAAGGCGGCATCGAGGCCGGACCAAACGCGGTCCTTGCCTTTGCACGCGAAGGATACCAATTAACAAAGTTTGATCGCAGAGACATGCTGGATATGCTGTTTTTCCCAGGATTATGGCGTTTTCTCCGTAAATATCCTGCTATGGCCTGTACAGAACTAATCCAATCATTCAGTAAAGTACACTTTTGCCGCGCATTACAACGGCTTGTACCTGACATTCGCACCGATGACCTTGCGCCCGGCGGTGCGGGCGTCCGCGCGCAAGCCATGAAATCTACGGGGGATTTAGTGGATGACTTCCATCTGGTAGTTCGCCAGGACGCCTTACATGTTCTTAATGCTCCAAGTCCTGCCGCTACAGCTTCACTGGCAATTGGCGAGCACATCGTTAATCAATTGCCAATTTGAGGCAGTTATGAAGAAGATTCGATTCGGAAACACTAATAGCAATATAGTCCCTACCGCAGACGAAATGGTTGCGCGTGTATGCCGTAAAAGCGATACCTAGTGAATCTGGCAGGAGCTGCATTCAGTATAAGTTGTTGGAACGAAATAACGCTTCTATTTGCTTCCAAAAATGGTAGACTTACAAAAGAAATACACGTTGAGAAGTTTGATTCATTCCTCGACGAACACCTGCGATACTTGGCGGCTCAAACAGAGGCTATTACGATTGGATACACCGCTGCTGAAACATTGACATCCAATCATGGTACGCTGAATTGAAATCTTTCGAACTCAGCTTATTGGGTTAACAACTTAATGAATTAACGCAACGATTATGAATACATTTACCTTAAAGAGTTTAATATTTTCATATTATGGGGACAGTCTCAGGGCGATTTTCTTCGGTTCCATGCTTTTGCTATCCAATCAGACTTTTGCCTTGGCGGCTGATGTTTACCGCCTCAATCCTGGCGACAAGCTGGAAATCACCGTTTGGGAAGAGGAAAGCTTGAAACAGGAGGTAGTGGTGCTGCCTGATGGCATGATCTCTTTTCCCTTGGTCGGGCACGTTGCCGCTGCAGGTAAAACGACAGAAGACCTAGTCAAGTTACTGCAGGAACGTCTTAATAAATTTATCCCTGACGCTGAAATAAACGTCAGTCTGCTTGCCGCAGAGGGCAACCTGATTTATGTCACCGGCGAGGTCGCCCATCCGGGGAAATTCGAAATGAAAGGGCCCACGGACGTAATGCAGGCCTTGAGCATGGCTGGCGGCTTAACGGCATTTGCAAAAAAAAACAGCATTATAATTTTGAGGCGGGAAGCAGACGGTCAAGCCAGATCCTTTCCTTTCGAGTACGGCGATGTGGAGGACGGCGAGAACATAGAATCGAATATTCAGTTGCAAAGCGGCGATACTATCGTTGCGCCTTAAATCATTTCAGAAAAGCATGTGCCGCAACCGAAGCATAGCGCTGCTTGTTCTAGCCGGTATTATTTTCGGGAAAGACGCAGCTGCAGCCGAATGGGCTTTGAAAGGATCCCTGGGGCAACAACTGCAGTATGACGACAATATTGTATTGAGTGCTATTAGAAAAGAATCTGTTGCCGGATACCTTTTGACGCCAAACTTACAAGCCACCAGAAAGACGGGGTCGCTGAATATTGCCTTAGAAGGTCAAGGGGATATTCGCCGTTACGACGATTCGCGCTGGGATTGTGATAACTATAATCTAGGTTCGAACAATGATTACCGGACCAAACGCAGTGTTTTTAGTTTAAAAGGTGGATACGGCGTTAACTGTTCCTATTCTCAACAAATCGAGGATACAGGAATAATTCTGCCCAACAGCCAGTCTGTCAACTATCAGCTGGCACCCTCGTGGACTTGGCAGTGGACATCTCGCGATCAGTTGGCCCTGAATACTTCATACGCCAAAACAAGCTATAGCAACCCACAAAACGGTGTCACTTCAAATACTGACAACGTTTTCATCGGTAATGATACCTACACCGTTAACCTGGGGGGGAATCATGAATGGAGCCGACGCCTCTCCCTCAATGGGAACCTTAATTTTTCCAATGTCCAATTCACAGGATCGAACGCATCGACTCAAAATCAGTTTGGCTTTCAACTGGGTGCGAGTTACAAAATCAATCGCTTATGGTCAGTTAGCGCAGGTGGTGGGCCAGTGTGGGTTGATACCCGGCAGAGTTCGGATGGCGTTACATCTGGACAGAGCACTTCGTTATCCTTGGGTAATGTCGCTAATATCAATTTAAGCTATAGTAATCAGTTGACCCAATTCTCTACCGGCTTTTCTAACTCTGTTAACCCGAGCGCCATCGGCCAAACGCTGCAAACCAGCTCCACCTTCGCTAATTATTCATACCATTTAACCCGTCATCTTTTACTGGATCTCACAAGTAGTTATTCACGTAGCAAATCGATCGGCGGCCAGTCGGCTGATAACCCAATCAGTCAATTTAATCGCAACTACTTCACTGTGGCCCCAGGCATTGCCTGGACGCTCGCGAAAAACTGGCAGCTCAGAGGCAGCTACGTTTACAGGTGGCAGGATTACCAGCAAGACAATAACTTACGAAACTTAAATGCGGGAACGAGTGAGTCTAACGCCGTGATGTTTTCACTGGGCTATTCTTGGGATGGAATCCGAGTTTCCCGTTAGCTCATTAAGCTGAACAGACATGCACAAGCTATTACCGAAAAACTTTGTTTTGAACGGGGATGTAACGGTTTATTAAAAATGTAGCCTGAATTAGAAGAGTTTGCTAGTTTTTGCATTAAAAATGCTTATATTACCCCATGAATAGCCAAATCCCCCGCCACGAAGAAATACGAATAGCGATTAAAAGAGGCAAGACTATCGACGGACTTGATGCCGATGATTTTAGCTAGATACCTGTTGCACGAAATGATGCGAGTAGCGCAAAGGCTACTTATGCACACACCTTATCGCGTTCCGAAAATTATTGGGCAGTAAATCGACTGCATTTATTACCGCGTTGGGCTGGTTTTTAAGTTCGAGCAATCAGAATTGTATTATAAAATCCTCTAATTAAGGCACAGGCTTGAGGCTTTCATATGATTAAGAGAAAAACACCCTGCGTAAAAATAATAGACGAGGCACAGCATGAAAATTTTGGTAACTGGCGGCGCGGGTTTTATCGGTAGCCATACTTGTGTGGAATTATTAAGCTCGGGTTATGAAGTCATAATCGTTGACAATCTGCTTAACAGCAAAGCCAGCGTGGTAGATAGGGTCGCGACCATTACCGGCAAGCAACCCACGCTGGTGCAGGCGGATGTGCGCAATCAGTCGGCATTGCGTGGTATTTTTTCAACACATAAGATTGATGCGGTAATTCATTTCGCTGGACTTAAGGCAGTAGGCGAATCAGTCCAGCAGCCCTTGCAGTATTACGACAACAATATCGGCAGTACTTTGGCCTTGTGTCAGGTAATGGTCGAGTTTGGCGTGTTCCAGTTGGTGTTCAGTTCGTCCGCCACGGTTTATGGCGATCCGGCCAGCGTGCCGATCAGTGAAGATTTTCCGCTTTCAGCAACCAATCCTTACGGCAGATCGAAGCTGATGAACGAGGAAATTCTGCGTGATCTGTTTGTATCCGATGCGCGTTGGCATATCGCACTACTGCGCTATTTCAACCCGATAGGTTCCCATATCAGCGGTATGATCGGCGAGGATCCAAACGGTACTCCCAACAATCTGATGCCGTATCTGTCGCAAGTGGCCGCAGGAAAACTGAGTATACTTTCGGTCTATGGCAATAATTGGCCAACCCCTGACGGCACTGGCGTGCGAGATTATATTCATGTCGTCGATCTGGCCAACGGTCATAAAAAAGCCCTGGAAAAGATCAGCCGAGCACCGGGCGTTTTTACCTATAACCTGGGTACCGGGCGGGGCTACAGCGTGCTGGAAATGATTGCCGCCTTTGAAAAGGAGACCGGGCAGTCCGTCCCCTATAACATAGTGGACAGACGAGCGGGCGATATTGCAACTTGTTACGCTAATACTGACTTAGCCGATAAAGAACTCGGCTGGGTGGCGACGCGCGGCCTGAATCAGATGTGTGCCGACTTATGGCGCTGGCAGCAATTTTGCGCAACGACTATTGTGTAAGGCTAAATTTCAGCGCTTACTGAACGATCTAAAACCACTCATGTCGGGCAACAGTTTTTTGTTGTCCGACACAAGACTGCAACTAATTGCCTGGGTATTTTAATTTCTGCAAATTACCTAATACCGGCTCAAGCGATGCGACCAGATATAATCCGCGGACTGGTAATAAGCCATATTTTCGGTGACCAACGGGGCGGCGGCATCCATGTCCAAAGGCTTATATACACCTAAAGGATCGTCAATCACATCAACTTTTTGCTGGGGCGACAGATACACCAGTTTATTGTCTTTAAACAAACCCAATTTCTGGTAATTACTGATCAATGCCCTGCCCTCGTCTTTGCGCATCTGCATAATATCGCGGCCATAAAACTGGCTTTCATAGCTGAGGTTTAAAAAACCAAGCACAGTTGGAGCCACATCAA